>JANOED010000086.1:0-21462 GCA_031413035.1 Leifsonia sp.
GAACCTGCTTCTGGCTCTTGCCACAGAAGGAACACTTGAGGAGATCAGCGCTTTCGCCAATGCGGGCCATGTTCTTCAGCCTAACCCGATCTCATGACGCTGCTAGGTACTGCGTTGCCACGAGTCGCGGCGCGCCGTGGACCCAACCCGTGCGTGGATCGGCGCCGAACAGGTGGGAGACAATAGATCAACTCAATGAAATGAGCTGCACCGATGGCCCGCCGAACTGTATCCGCGATCGTGAGCGGCGCCGTGCTCGTCGCCGTGTTGGCGATCGCGACGCCCGCTTACGCCCACAACTATCTGGTCAGCTCGACCCCCGCGGAGGGCGAACTGCTCACTGCCCTGCCGGTCGAGTTCACTGTCACAACCAATGAGACGTTGCTGACCCTCGATGCCACTAGCGGTTTCGCGCTTCAGATTCAGGATGCCGGGGGCCTCTACTACGGCGACGGCTGCCTGAGCATCGACGGTGCGACACTGCGCTCCGGAGCAACCCTGGGCGAGGCAGGCGACTACACCCTTGTGTGGCAGGTTGTGTCGGCCGACGGGCATCCGATCTCTGGGGAGTTTGGCTTCAGTTGGCAGCCCGCGGACCCGTCCCAGATCAGTACGGGCTGGGCCGGGCTGCCGGAATGCGGGGCAACTCCGCCCGAGCCGACGCCCACCGCGACGGCCCAGCCCGAGCCCTCTGCGACTCCAGTCCCGATCAGCGCGCCCGAAGACACCTCCAACGTCGATCCAGCCACCGGCTTGTGGATTGGCGGGGCAGCGCTGGCCGCCATCGCAGTAGCGGGGACGGCCGCCCTCGTCGTGCGGCGCCGCTCGCGCGCTACTTGACCAGCGCGGGGACGTTCTTGCGGGTCTCAAGCACCTGGTCAATGAGACCGTACTCGACGGCTTCCTCGGCGCTCAGGATCTTGTCACGGTCGATGTCTTTGTGCACCTGCTCGGCAGTGCGGTTCGAGTGCAGCGCGAGGGTCTCCTCGAGCCACTCCCGCATGCGCTGAATTTCGCGGGCCTGAATCTCGATGTCCGACGCTTGGCTCGAACCCTCAGAGCCTCCAGCTGGCTGGTGGATCAGGATGCGCGCGTTCGGCAGCGCGAGACGCTTGCCCTTGGTGCCTCCCGCGGTAATGACCGCGGCTGCGGAAGCTGCCTGACCGAGCACGACCGTCTGAATGTGCGGGCGGATGTACTGCATCGTGTCGTAGATCGCCGTCATCGCGGTGAATGAGCCACCGGGCGAATTGATGTACATGACGATGTCGCGGTCGGGGTCCTGGCTCTCGAGCACAAGTAGCTGGGCCATGACATCGTCCGCGGAAGCGTCGTCGATCTGCACCCCAAGGAAGATGATGCGGTCTTCGAACAGCTTCGCGTAGGGGTCTTGGCGCTTGTAGCCGTAGGCCGTGCGCTCCTCGAAGGTGGGCAGAATGTAGCGGGACTCGGGGGTCTGGCGAGTCATCCCCGAGCCGGTCAATGAAGCGCCGAAGGTGAAATCGTTCATGCTGGTCAGTGTCCTTACTTGGCGTTCTCGGGGGTGACAGTTCCGCCGCCGCCGACGACGTCGGAGGCGAATTCGCGCAGGTGATCGACGAAGCCGTATTCCAGCGCTTCCTGTGCGGTGAACCAGTTGTCGCGGTCGTTGTCGATCAGGATCTGTTCGACAGTCTTGCCGGTCTGCTCGGCGGTGATCTCTGCCATCCGCTTCTTCATGTCGAGGATCACGCCAGCCTGAGTCTGAATGTCGGCAGCGGTACCGCCAAAGCCGCCCGATGGCTGGTGCATGAGAACCCGGGCATTGGGCGTGATGTAGCGCTTGCCGGGTGTTCCCGACGAAAGCAGGAACTGCCCCATCGATGCCGCAAGGCCGATGCCCACCGTGACGATGTCATTCGGCACGAACTTCATCGTGTCGTAGATGGCCATTCCCGCAGTAATTGACCCACCGGGTGAGTTGACGTACAGGAAGATGTCGCGCTTCGGGTCTTCGGCCGCCAGAAGCAGGATCTTCGCGCAGATCTCGTTGGCGTTCGAGTCCCGCACCTCTGCGCCGAGCCAGATGATGCGGTCCTTGAGGAGTTGGTCGAAAATGCTCGAGACCAGTGCCGGTTCGGCCATGGGGTTGCGCTCCGTTTCAGTTGTCGCTTGTGTCGAATCTAGCCGAGCGGGAGTGACCGAAAGTCTCTGTTCGCCGTGGGCAGAGCGCCGCGTTTCTTCCGCCCGATGTCGGGGGTCGGGGTGACTATGGAGTCATGGCAGACATCGACATCCGCGAACTGGTCGCGTACGAGCCCTACTGCGCCGACTGTGGCGAGTGTGGTCCGATCGAGACGAGCGCGTTCCTCGCGTTTGCGTGGGAGCAGGCTCACGACTGCGCTACCGCGACCGGCGCGAGCGAACTGCGCGCAGCATCCTGACAGCGCGCACTCGTAGTCGCTAGTGGTCGTGACCCTCGTGGTCGTCGTGGTCGTGACCCTCGTGATCGCCGGCTGATGCCTCAATGAATTCGGCTCCCTCGGGGCCGGTCACGGCCGCGGTGAAGGCCGAGATGTCGACCGTCTTGCCCTTCGAGTCGACGACCTTCGCCTTGCCCAGCACGGTCACGAGTGCCTTCGCGCGCGCAACCTCAGCGATCATCGATGGAATCTGGCCGTTCTTGTCGAGCAACTGGATGAACTCGCCCGGCTCCATGCCGTACTGGGATGCCCCCTGCACCAGGTAGCTCGTGAGCTCCTGCTGACTGACCTTGATCTCTTCGGCCTCGACGATCGTGTCGAGCAGGATCTGAGAGCGGAAGGTCTTTTCGCTCGAGATGACGACCTCGGCGCGATGCACGTCGTCGTCGAGCCGGTCCTCGCCCTCAAGGTGGCGATGAACTTCATCTTCGATGAGTTTCGCGGGCACCGGAACCTCAACCAGCTTCAGCAGTTCGTCAACGATCTGGTCGCGCGCCTGAGCGCCCTGACCGAAGACCTTCGACTTCTCTACCTGCTCCTTGATGCCGGCCTTGAGCTCCTTGATGGTGTCGAACTCGCTGGCCATCTGTGCGAAGTCATCGTCTGCCTCGGGGAGTTCGCGCTCCTTGACGGCGAGGAGCGACACGCTGATCAGCGCCTTGTCACCCTCGTGGTCGCCACCGAGCAGGGTCGACTCAAACGTCGTCGACTCGCCGGCGCTCAAGCTGTAGAGAGCCTCGTCGATTCCCTCGATGAGCTCACCCGAGCCGACCTCGTACGAGATGCTGGTGGCCGAATCGACCTCGTCCTCGCCGATCTTTGCGACGAGATCGAGCTGGGCGAAGTCGCCCTTCTTGGCGGGGCGATCGACTGTGACGAGGGTGCCGAAACGCGAGCGCAAGGCATCCAGTTCGTCCTTGACGTCGTCGGCGGAAACCTCGACGGCGTCGACCGTGAGAGTCAGCTTGGCGTAGGACGGCAGAGCGAACTCGGGGCGCACATCGACCTCGACGGTCAGCTCGAGGTCACCGCTGAAGTCGTTCACGTCCGGCAGAGAAGTAATGTCGGCTTGAGGGCGACCGAGAACGCGGATCTTCTCTTCGCTAACCGCCTGCCGATAGAACTTGTCGAGACCGTCATTGACCGCGTGATTGAGAACCTCTTCGCGACCGACTCGCTGGTCAATGAGCTGCGGCGGAACCTTGCCCTTACGGAAGCCCGGAATGTTGACCTGTGAGGCGATGTGCTCGTAGGCGTGCGTGATGCTGGGCTTCAGCTCTTCTGGGGTGACGGAAATGCTGAGCTTGACGCGGGTGGGGCTCAGCTTCTCAACGGTGGTCTTCACGCTGCGGTTCTCCTGTAGGTGTGTGTGGAAGTCTTCGTCGGGGCGACAGGATTCGAACCTGCGGCCTCTCGGTCCCAAACCGAGCGCTCTACCAAGCTGAGCTACGCCCCGTTAACTGGCGACATGACAACCGGGCAAGCTTACCCCTCAGCCAGCACAATGATCTTGTCGCCAGCCGAGAAGGTGATCGGATGCCGCTTCACCGGATTGACCCGCACGCCATAGCCGAGCTCGCCGCTGTGCGCGTGCGCGGAGATTCGGTAGCCCAGCGCGGTCTCGCCGCGCTGCCTGACCGCCTCGAGAACGGTATAGAACGTGACATCCGTGTCGAGCGAAACGTACTGTTCGACGGGACGGAGATAGATCTCAGAACCGGTGCTGGCGAACAAGTCACCGAACACCTGGGTGAGGCTCTTGTTCTCGGACACCTGAGACATCATGAGGCTGATCAGCTTGTCGCTGACGATGAAGTCATCGGCGTTCGTCACTTCGGCCAGTTCACGGTTTCGGTCGTCAAGCATCTCGCTGACGATGTTGAGGTCGACATCGTTGGCTTCCTCGATGTCGCGCAGTTGAAGAAGCGTGATGAGTGTCTTGCTGTCTGCGCGCTGCATGTCGAGCGTGTTCTTGTAGGCAAGCACGATGATGTGGTCGAAGGCGTGCACCGCCAGCTGATCAAGCACCGTGCGGTTGGTCGAGTCTCCGCGGGTGAAGTCGACCGTGAGGTTGTCGAAGGCCGCAAACTTGGGCTCGTCGACGTCGGCAAGCACGGTGACGCGCGAGCCGGGAGCCACGTACTCGTCGAGCTCGTGCAACATGCGGCCGAGGCCTGTGTTGTACCCGAGCACGAGCGTGGTTTCGGGGGCCGGGTCGGGGAGCTTCGCGGTGGCTACTGCCGAGGCATCCGTAGCGCCGGGAGCAGCAACGCGGATGGCGCTGTCGTCTTCGGCGATCACGATGAGCTGGTCGCCGGCCCGATAGACGGTGTCTGCGGGCGGGTTCAACCGCACCGCGCCAGAGCTGAGGATGCCCATCACCGTGCAGTCGGCGAACGCCAGTTGCGTGTCGAAGTAGGTCTTGCCGTGAAGGCTCGGCTGCTCGGTGAAGTAGATCTCGTCACCGTCGAAGTCGAGCAGTTCGGAATAGACGACGCTGAGTCCCGACTGCCGGCAGCTCTGCACTGTGATGCGTCCGATGAGGTCATCGCCGAGCACCCAATGAGCCTCGTCGCGCCCCACCAGACGCGCCGCCTCGAGGCTGGCGCGTGACTCAAGCTCGCCCACGATGTGGTACTTCTCGGTCTTGCGCCGCGGGTTGTTGGTGAGAGCGAGGGCCGTCTTGATAACGTCTGCGTCGGGGTCGGGGCTGCCCTCCCCGGCGAGCAGAATGATGCTGCGTGCGGTCGACGGGTTCGCGATCTCGAGGTCGGTGAGGTTCATCGGGTCGCCGGTGCGGCAGATGATTCGGGTCTTGCCGATGGTGGTGACTTGAGCGCGCAGCTCGTCTTCCATCTCGACCTTGTCTTTGTCGGCGAGAACGACGATGACCGGTCGGCGACGCGACTGGTTCGCGATACAGATCTCGCTGACGATCGGAAACACTTTCGAGTTCCAGCCGAGGATCAGCGTGTGGTCGTTCTCGAGCACCTTCGAGCGGCCCTTGCGCAGCTCCTCCACCTTGGAGTCGAATGCTCCCGAGATGATGCCGATGAGGCTCGCCACGATAATCAGGCCACCGATGGTGATGATGAGCATGAAGATGCGGAAGCCCCAGCCGGAGTCCCCGCCCATGGTTCCCGGGTCGAGCGTGCGCATGAGGTTGCCCCAGAGGATGTCACCGAAGCTCAGGTCGGGCGCGTCATCCGGCGTCTGGCGGAAGATCGCGACCAGCACACCGACCACGAGAACGAGGATCACCGTGGCAATCCCCAGAAGCGCCATGAGCGCTAACGTGCCCTTCGACATCCAGTTGTCGAACCAGTAGCGGAAACGCTCGGAGAAGGTGGGCTTGTTCATGGGACCCCAATGACAGGATGCGACGGGCTGACTACCGAATCGTAGCGGCGCAACGCTAGCCTCGTCTGCTCCGGTGCGGGGAGAATGGCCGTATGGCCTCCACTAATGACTCACTCAGGGCTCAGTTGCTCGCGACCGAGCACTGGAGCATTCTCGCCTCCCGCAGCAGCACCCAGAGCGAAGTGCTCTCGAGGATCGGGATGTTTCTGACGCTGGTCTCCGCGGGACTCGTGAGTCTCGCTCTCGTGGGGCAGGCAACCCGCTTCGCGGACCCCTTCCCTGCGTTCGCGATCGCCGTGCTTCTGATAGTGAACCTCGTGGGAGTTCTTACGCAGGTGAGGGTCATCAACGTGAGCATGGAAGACCTCATGTACGTCATGGCCATGAACCGGCTGCGCGCCGCCTACGCCGAGCTTGACCCCGGGGTTGTGCCGGCGCTGATGGCCTCCCGGTTTGATGACTTCGCAGGCATCCAACAGACCTACTACTTCCTCTCACCGAAGCGAGGCGCCAGCCAGGTTGCGGGCAGCAGCATGATCTTCATCGTCGCCGTGAACTCGGCGCTGCTTGGCCTGCTCGCTGCGATCACCACAGGCCTCGTGGGCGGATCCGTGCTGGCCGCCACCATAGCGGGTGGTGCGATCGGACTCGTGTTTCTCATCGTCTCGGTGTGGCTCGGAGGCCGCCTCTTCTACGGATTCTGGAAGAGGCACGAGCCCCTGTACCCGACGCCACCCGAGTGATGAGTTAGGCTAGCTGCCGAACGATCGCCCTCCGGGGCGGACCGGGGATGTAGCTCAATGGTAGAGCTTCAGTCTTCCAAACTGACTACGCGGGTTCGATTCCCGTCATCCCCTCGAACGAATGATGCCCATCATGCCCTGGTCCTCGTGATCGAGGATGTGGCAGTGGTAGACGGTCGTGCCCGTGAGGCCCTCGAACGCGATACGAACGACGGCGCGACTCTGGGCGGGTACCGGCACGACGTCCTGGTAGTCGATCCCTGGCACCGGCGACCCGTTCACTTCGACGAGCTGCATGGGCCACACGTGCAGGTGGAACGGATGATCCATCGTGCTCGTGTTGACGATCTCCCACTCCTCGATCGCGCCCGAGACGACCTCGGTGTCGATGCGGGCGTGGTCGAACTCCCTGCCGTCGATAGTGAAACCCATGCCGCCACCACCGCCTCCTCCTCCTCCGCCGCCGCCACCCATCGCGAGAGTGAGAGTGCGGCTGCCGGTGATGGCCTCAAGCCTGAGGTCGCGCTGGGCGCCCTGTTCTGGGATGGGCGGCACCACGCCGTCGAACACGCCTGCAGCCTCGAGCACGAGGAGGTCGGCGCCCGTGGTGTTGCTCAACGGCGCTCCCATTCCCATGCTCCCGCGGTCGAAGGGCAGGGTGCGCAGAACGGATCTGCCCTCGGCGACAGTAACGAGTAAGTCGGCCCGGTTGCCCGGGGTCAACACAACCTCCTCGACGTCGCGCGGCTCGTCGTACCTCCCCGCGTCGATACCGAGTAGTTGCAGGCGCTGCCCGTCGAGGCGAAGGCGGAGGTAGCGCGACGAGCAGGCATTCACGATCCGCCAGCGCTCGCGCTCGCCGGACTTCGCGAGGAGGGTCGCGCCGACCTGACCATTGACCATGACGACTGATCCCTCGCGGCCTTGCATTCGAACCATGTTGGATGCCACATCCACAGTTCCGGCTGAGTCGAACCCGATGTCAGAAACCACCAGCAGGCGCTCACGCGCAACATCAATTGGCACCTCGTCATCGACGATGATTGCGCCATAAAGTCCGCCAAAGAGCTGCTCCGCGGAGTTTCCGTGGTGATGCGGGTGGTACCAAAACACGCCGGGCGGGTGGTCGGCACCGAGCTGATATTCGTACTCGTGCGTGCCGCCTGGGTCAATCATCACAAAGACGTTGTCACTGTTGCCCTCGGGCGAGACGACCAAGCCGTGGGTGTGGAGGTTGGTTGGGGCATCCAACTGATTGGAGAAGGTCAATGCAACACGATCGCCGGCCTTCAGCCGAAGCGTGGGGCCGGGCAGTTCGCCGTTGTACGTAATTGCGTTCACGGGGGTGCCACCTACCGAGATTCTCGTCTGAGCAGCAGTGAGCTGGAGCTCGAGCCGTCCACCAGAACTCGCGAGCACGGACGGTTCGAGCAGTGTTCCCGAGTCGATCGACGACGAGGTGGGACTGGGGGTCGCGCTACTGACGGGCACGCCGTCTTCAGTCGGCCGGGTCAGAATTACTGCGGTGCCCCCCGCGACGACCGCCGCTCCTATTCCGCCCAGAACGATCACTTGGCGTCGACTTATTGGCTTCATTGTGCTCACCGTACTCGCACTCGTGCGAGTTGTGCAAAATACCCCATAGGGTATATTCTGAGCGCATGGCAACAACTACTTTGACCGCTGACACACTCGCGTCCGCCGTCGAGAAGAACGGAATCGTTCTCGTCGACTTCTGGGCGGAATGGTGCGGCCCGTGCCGCGCATTCGCGCCTGTGTTTGAGAAGGCTTCCGAGGCCCATGCCGACATCGTGTTCGGCAAGGTCGACACCGAGGTCGAACGCGCGCTGGCGTCGGCCGCGCGCATCACGTCGATCCCCACCCTCATGGCGTTTCGCGACCAGGTGCTGGTCTACTCGCAGCCTGGCGCGCTCGGCAGCGCCCAGCTTGACCAGCTCATCACGGCCGTCAAAGAACTCGACATGGACGAGGTGCGCAGCGCCTTCCCCGAACCTGCCGCCGAATCACCAACCCCCGCACTGAAGGACTGAAGGACTGACCATGAAGAGACTCGCCCGCCTGCTCGCACCACTCGCCCTCATCGGGATCGCCGCGTTCGGACTCACTGCGTGTGCGCCTCAGTCGATCGCGGTGTCAAGCGACACGATGATCATCGACGTTCGCACAGCAGGCGAGTTCAACTCCGGGCACTTGCAGGGTGCGATCAATCTCGACGTTCAGTCGGTGTACTTCGACGAGCTTGCCGCCGAGCTCCCCGCCGACGGTGACTACATTGTCTACTGCCGCTCCGGCAATCGTTCTGCGGCTGCAATCGACCGGCTCGAAGCCTTGGGCTTCACCGCACTGACGGACGGCGGCGGACTTCAATCCGCCGCCGACGCGACTGGCCTCGAGATCGTCAACTAGCGCGTAACCAGCCCTAGCCGAGGGTTGAGGGCGAAGAATTGGTAAACGGCATCCATCTGGAAGTAGGGCAGAGCCCCGACGCTCGAGTCACGCACGGTTATCCACCAGCCGTTCGGGGAGATGGTGGCCACCTCTCGCGGTCCGCCTGAGGGGATCGTCCCAACAAAGTAGTGGGTGTCGACGGTGCCTCCCCCGAAGACCGGTCCCCCACCAGGGCGTGACGACGTGGAGAAGGCGTTGTACCACTTCTTGAGGGCGGTGTACTCGGCTGGGGTGATCGCGGTTACGGTGATAGTTACCAGCGCCCTGCCCTTGACCCCCCAGCTGCAGGTTGTCGCGGTGTGAGCGCGAATCACCGCCTTCAACTCGGTTGCCTCTGCTCCATACACGCCAGCCGGTGTCGCTACGGGACCGAAGGCGGGAAGGAACGCGCGAGTTGCCGTGATGGCCCGCGCAGTGACGACGTTCGTGCACGACGGAAGCGAGAACAACGAAAGAGAAGTGCCGGGGGTCACCGGCGGCACTGAGGGGCCGGGGATGATCGGGGTAGGCGGCGGGGGTGGTGCTGCCTGAGCAGAAAGCCCAGTGCCGGCGAGAAGCGCGAAGGCGAGAACTGTGGAAGCTGCCGCGGCAGCGATTGTGCGGGTAACGCTCATGGCAGTGTCCTTTGTTAGTCGGGCCGATTGCCCGGGTCACTGCCACGACGCTTCATGCGCCGTTCGAGGTTGACAACGGCTAGGCCGCGCGCTGGTACCCCGAACGGCCGGCGACAGTCGCGCCGTCGGGGATGATCGAGTCGCCCTGTACTAGCGCTCCACTACCGACCTTGGCACCCGCGCCGATTCGAGTGTAGCTGCCGACCTTCGCGGCAGCGCCAACACGCGCCTCGACCCCGACGGTGACCCCGCTGCCAATCACTGCTCCTGGGCCCACGACCGCATCCCGTTCGATCCAGCTACCCGGACCGATCTTCGCGGCGCGCGCCACTGTTGCGCCGTCTTCGACGTACGCCGACGCATCCACGAATGCCGTGGCATCCACAGTCGATCCGGCGGCCACGCGCCCGCGACCATTGACATGGCGACGGTACCGGGTGATCGTGCCGTCGTCGTTCTCGAAGTCCTCGTAAATCTTGCTCACGACGCCTGTAACGCCGTTAGCCCCGCGGTTGTTCCCATTCAGCGCAGAAGCGCGTCGACTATCAGCCGACGTGCAGCATCGCCCTCGGGCATCGGCAGAATCGGGTAGACGTGCAGCATGCCTTCGGCCTCGTGGTATTCCAACGGGTGACCGGATGCCTCGGCCAAAGCCACGAGTCGCTCAGCGTCAGCCAACAAGATGTCGCGCGTGCCGCAGAACATCGTGATCGGTCCGAGGCGCTCGAGCGATCCCCAGATCGGACTGACCAGCGGGTCTGACTCGTCGAGTTCGGCGCGGTACAGTGCTCCGGCGGCGTGGGTACCTGGCACCGCCAGCCAGGGGTCGCTCGGCGCGATCTCCGCGAGGCGCGGGTCGGTACCGCTGATGTCGAGCCACGGCGAGATGAGCACTGTAGCGCCCAAGGGTGCGACCCCGCGGTCGCGCAGAACCATCGCGGTCGCGAGCGCCATGCCACCGCCGGAGGAGTCGCCGACGATCGCGACCTTCGCTGCCCCCACCTCGCCCACAAGCGTTTCGACGAGATCCGCAACGGTCGGGACCACGACTGATGCGGCACCCACTGGCGCAAGCGGCATGATCGGCACGGTGATGGGCGTGCCCGTCTCCTGAGCGAGTCGCGCAACGAACTGCCACTGCACCGGTTCGATCTGGAAGCTATAAACCCCGCCGTGCAGGTAGACCGCGCGGCGGTCGCTTCGAATGGTCGGGTCGACTGGCGATACCGTAAACACCGGCCAGTCGGCGAACGTCGACCGCTCAACTTGAAGGCCACGAAGCCTCGGCGGCTCGAACGACTGTGGGGACTGTTGGAGCTTCTCGATCCGAGCGAGCGTGCGTGACGCCGAACTAAATTGCTTCTTGGTCCCTCGAAAAACCACCACCAGCGGCACGAGCCGACTCAGTAGGCTCGCCATGGCCTGGCGCTAGCCGTCGATGCGCTTGAGGAGGTGGACCGGGATCAGAAGTCCCAGCGATGAGCAGAGAATGCCCGCGACGAAGACGACCGACTCAAGTCCGACAACATAGAAGGCCGACCCCATGAGATAGAAGCCGCCGATGAAGAGCGCAAGCGAGATCAGAAAGCCGAGGATGTTCACTTGCCTATCCTATGTGAGCGAGGCGCTTCGAGGGCCTCAGCGGACGATACCCCCAAGTTGGGGGGTGATGGGGACAAGGGTGTCCTCTATTATGAGGACACCGCGTTTCCCGAAGGTCTTTCGCGGTAGACCGCATGCCGCCCCCCGAATCGCCCCTCGCGGCAGGGCACTGCAGGATCCGACATGCCCGCGACCCTTCACTATTCGCAGAACCTTGCCCCGTTCGGTTGGTACCCCGACCCCGCCGGGTCGAACATGCTGCGCTGGTGGGACGGCACGCGCTGGACCGACCGGCTCGAGCATCCTCGCCCAGAAATCCAGCCCGCCTGCGGGTACGGCGTGGACAGTTCAGTATCGCGGCGGCTCGACTACTAGCGCGGCCGAATGTCTAGCGCTGCAGCCAGGCGAGTACCGCGAGCACTCGCCGGTGGTCTGAGCCCGAGTCATCCAGCCCAAGCTTCTGGAAGATTGCTGTCACGTTCTTCTCGACCGCCCCGGTGCCGATCACGAGTTTCTGGGCAATCGCGGCATTCGTGCGTCCCTCCGCCATGAGCGCCATCACCTCGTGCTCGCGCGGAGTGAGCGTTGTCAAAGGATCGTGCCGCCGCCCCAGCAACTGCGCTACCACCTCAGGATCGAGCACGGTGCCGCCTGCGGCAATGCGCTCGACCGCGTCTTGCAATTGCGCGAGCGACGCAACGCGATCCTTGAGCAGGTAGCCAATCCCTCCCCTGCCCGACGACAGCAGCTCTTGCGCGTAGGCAACCTCCACGTACTGCGACAGCAGCAGGATCCCCACGTCTGGCCGAAGCTCGCGCGCCCTGATTGCTGCCCGTACACCCTCGTCTCGGTAGGTCGGCGGCATGCGCACGTCGAGCACAATCAGATCGGGATGCACGTCAGCCAGCTCAGCGAGCATCGACTCCGCCTCGGCGTATGAGCCGACCACCTCGACGCCAGCCTCGACAAGCACCCGGACGAGTCCCTCGCGCAGCAGAACCGAATCGTCGGCAACCACCACTCGAAGCATGTCCCTCAGCCTAGGCGGGCGGCAGCGGCAACCGCGCAGTGACGACGGTAGGACCACCGTCGGGGCTCGACACCTCGAGGATGCCGCCCAACCCGCGCAGCCTCTCCTCGAGGCCGGCGAGACCGTGTCCGGGGGCTACAGTCGCACCGCCCACACCATCGTCGGTGACCGAAATCACCAGCGATTCGTTGTCGAGCCCGACGTGCACGTCGATCGCCGTGGCACCCGAGTGTTTGGCTGCGTTGGCGAGTGCCTCACTGGCAACAAAGTAGGCGTTCCGTTCGATCTCCTGCGGCAATGCGGAGCCCTCCCCCAGATCACTGCCGACCCGGGTCGTGACAGTGCTTCTCGCCGCCGCAGACTCCAGCGCCGCGACAAGCCCGCGATCGAGCAGAATCGGTGGGGCAAAGCCGCGAGAAAGCGCCCTGAGTTCATCGAGTGCCTCCTTCGACTGGTCCATCGCTTCGGCGATGAGTGCACGAGCCTTGTCAGGATCGCTGTCGAGTTGCCGCTGGGCTGCCGCAAGATCCATCTGGAGACGCACGAGACGCTGCTGCGGCCCGTCGTGAATGTCGCGCTCCAGCCGGCGCAGCGAGTGGCCCTCGGCGGACTGGGCTGCACCGCGCGACTCGGTGAGTGTCTCGACCTGCTTGAGCAGGGCATCCGACTTGAATGCAGACAGAACGCCGCGGGCGATGAGCCAGTGCAGCCGGGTAAGCCCGCGGGTGACGAAGGGCAGGGTGGCCAGAAAGATCGCGCCAATCCCGGCCAAGAGGAGTCCCTCGATGAGCGCGCGATCGCCGCCGAGGTTGGGGAACAGCCACTGGGAGAGAAACCACTCCTGGTCGTTGCTCGGAAGGAAGAGATTCCAGAACCAGTAGCTAATGCCACCCAGACCGACCGAGAGCCAGACGATGGTGATCGTCCACGTGACCGTCGCCACGATGAAGTCGATGATCATGGTGTGCAGTAGGTAGAGCCAGTAGTGACCGTTGCCGAGCACCGCCCTTAGCCAGCCGAGAAAACCGGTCGCCGCCCGGGCATCCTGCCACTCAGGGTGTGGGATCGGTTTGCGAGTAACCCATTCCAGGAGAACGACCGCCACTGTGCCAAAGCCGCGCGCCACGTATAGGGCGGCGATGATGAGGATCACACCAATGAGGAACGCGGCGAGGCTACCGGCACCCCCGAAGAACAGCCCAATCGTGATGCCGAATCCGGTCACCGCAATCGGGAAAGCGATCAACAGATAGAGCAGCTCGCGCGGCATGTCACGCCAGAGCCTGCCGTAGGTCATTCGCGGTGGTGCTGCTGCGGTGTCGATAGTCATAGCGGTCTCCCTTGATTGTCTCAAGCCTGACGCGCGGCCGCAGACGCGACCATCTAGCATTCACACCAATCGTGGGTGGGGGTAACCCCCGCGATCGCTACAGCGCGGAGTGGGTGAGCCGACCGGCGAGAAACGTTGCCGCGACCGGCATCGTACGCAACGCAGCGTCTGAGCTCGTCAGCGGGTCGAGTTCGACGACTGCCAGGTCGGCGGGCTCGCCGACCTCGACGCGCGACCCGACCGATGCCGCCAGCGCCTCAGCTGCCGAGATGCGCTGCTCAGGATGCCACGGCTCCCGCCCGCGCGACCGCCACACTGCTGCGGCAATCGTCACCCACGGGTCGAGGGGTGCAACCGGGGCATCTGACCCAAGCAACAATTGGGCGCCCGTCTGGCTTAGCGAGGCCAACGCGAAACTGCGGGCCGTGCGGCCCGCCCAGAAGAGATCAGCCACGTCGCGGTCGTCCATCGCCTGTTCGGGTTGCACGCTCGCGGCGACCCCGAGAGCGGCGAACCTGGCGATGTCATCGGTGGCGAGTAGTTGGGCATGCTCGATGCGGCCGGTGACCCCCACCCGCTCGAAGGCATCCAAGGCAAGTCGGTTGGCGTCGTCACCGATCGCGTGCACCGCTGGCACGAAACCCTCGGCCCGGCGGAGCCAGTCAACGAGCTCGTCGGGCGGCACCGTCAGCAGTCCTCGGTAGTCGCCCATCCCCGGATAAGGGTCGTGGCAGAAAGCGGTGCGGGTGTTGAGCGAACCGTCGGTGATGATCTTGAACGGACCGACCTCGATGAGGTCGGTCAAGCCAAGGCCGGACCGGAAACCGGCAGCGAGTGCGCGGTCGAGGTACTGCGGGTACACACCGACGCGCACCCGCAGACTGTCGAAACCGTGTTGAGCCCGACGCAGCCAGTTCTCGAAGTTCCAGGTCATCTCGAGGTCAACGATGCCGACTACGCCCCGCGCCGCTGCGGCGCGCCCCGCGTCGGCCACCCACTCGTCCAGCACGGCCGGTGGCACATCGTCGAGAGCGCGCACGACCGCAAAGCAGTCCTCCTCACGCAGGAGCGGCTCCGCTACACCGAAGCGCGCGGCCGCGAGCGAGTTCACCCAGCACGAGTGCAGGTCACCCGAGATCAGTACCACCGGCACGTCGGGCACAGCCCGGTCGAGCAACTCGAAGCTCGGGGCATCCGGCCAGAGTCCGTCCCGAAAACCGACTCCGACCTGCACGACGCCTGCCGGAGGGCGGGGCGCTGCGGCGATCAGCTGCGCGGCCTGAAGTGCTGATGCCGCGGCCGAGACATCCACACGCTTGCGGGCCATCGCCCACTGCGAGAAGTGCACGTGCTGATCCCACAGTCCGGGCACGACCCAGCGGCCGCCCAGGTCCGTGACGGACTCGTCGCGGCCTCTCACAACCGAGCCCACCGCTGCGATCACCCCGTCGGCGATGCGCACGTCGACGACAGACTCACCGAGCCGCGCGCTACTGAGAATCATGCCGTGGTCACGGTGTCGGCGTCTGGTCGTGGTGCACCATACGCATCTCGCGCGCCAGATCGGGGCTGCCGTATTGCTCGCCCGCCTGAAGTTCGGCGATAACTCGGTCGACCACCTCGGGCGACTTGTTTTGGCTGAGTTTCAGACGTGCGTCGAAGCGGATGACCTTGAGCCGCAGACCCACAGTGCCGCGCGCGATTCGGCGAGCCGCAGGTTCGTCGCTGTCGAGGTGAACGGGGTGGGGCATCCGATCCTCGAACGCGTCCACGAGCTCACCGAGCACGCGAAAATTCTCGTCATCGCTCAGAATCTCGGGAGTGCCGTACAGGTGCGCGGTGACGTGATTCCAGGTCGGAACAATGTCTCCGTGCCCGTACCAGCCGGGCGAGATGTACCCGTGCGGGCCCTGAATGATAACCAAGACCTCGTGTTGACCGAGCTCGTGCGACTGATCGTCTGGCCGCCCGAAATGGCTGACAATCGAGATGCCCTCGGCGTTCTCCTCGAGCATCACCGGATAGTGCGAGGCCACGAGCCCTGTTGCCGTGTGCGAGACGATCGTCGCCCAAGGGTTCTCGCGGATCAGCCGCTTCACCTCGTCGGGATCGGTGAGCAGGTATCCGGGCGTGTGTCGCATGCCCTAAGCCTGACACGACGGGCACCAGTACAACTTGCGACCGCCAATCTCCTCAAGAACAATCGAAGTCCCGCAGACGCGGCAGGGCAATCCCGCGCGGTGGTACACCCAGTGTCGATCGGCTCGGCTCGCCATCGCACCGTTGTAGGCGGCCTTGCTCAGCCCGTCCATTGTCATCATCTGGCCGGTCTTCACACCGATCTTCAACAGCTTCGCCCAGTCGGCCCACAGGGCGCGCACCGCCTCCTCGGAGAGCTCGCGCCCCGGGGATATGTGGGTTCACGCGCGCCCGAAACAGTAGCTCCGCACGGTAGACGTTGCCGATGCCCGACACGACCGACTGATCCATGAGCAGCAAACAGATCGGCGTGGGCTTCTTCAGCACGGTCGCGGTGAAGCGGTCGGCCGCGGCCCTACCCTTGTCGACGAGCGGGTCGGGTCCGAGCTTGGCCAAGACAGCCTGCACCTCGTCTGGGGTGAGCACGTCACAGGCGGTCGGGCCGCGAAGATCAGCACAGGTGGCATCCGTCAACAAGCGAACGCGAACAGCGCCAATGGGCTCGGGAGGAAAATTGTCAGCGGAATCCGGCCCCTGAGCCTGTCGAAGGGCGGTGCCCTGAGCTTGTCGAAGGGTCTCCTGTTCCGCCATCCGCAACCGGGTGCGGCGGGGCGCGCCAATGCTCGAGAGGGATTCCTCATGCTCCCCAACGACGGTCCCGCGCTGATTCGTCTGACCCATGCGGCCCTGCGCTGAGACCATCGTCGCGTCCGCGGTGATATCGCCCGAGAAATCCCACGCGCCATAGATCCCCAGGTGCACTCGCAGCCACAGGCCGTTGTCGAACTCGAGAAACATCTGCTTGCCGACAGCGCGGGCCTCAACCATCGTGTGGCCGTCAAGCTTCGCCGCCCCTGCAGCAAACCGCCCCTGCGGTGAGGATGCCGCGACCCGTCGCCCCACGAAATGCAGCGCGAACTGGCGCGCAATCCGATGGACCGAATGACCCTCGGGCAACGGCCTACACCCCGATCTCGTGGCCCGAGATCAGGCCGGAGGCTTCGAACTCGGCAATCTGCGCAATACGCCTGGCGTGCCTCTCCTCCCCCGAGAACGGTTCGGCAATGAATACATCAATGAAGTGCTTTGCCTCGTCAACGGTGTGTTGGCGGGCGCCGATCGAGATGAGGTTTGCGTCGTTGTGCTGCCTTGCGAGGAGCGCCGTGGCCTCGCTCCACACCAAGGCGGCGCGAGCGCCCGTCACCTTGTTCGCAGCGATCTGCTCTCCGTTGCCCGAGCCACCGAACACAATCCCCAAGCACTCGATGCCGGCGCTCTGGTCGGCGACAACCGCGAGTGCGGCATTGATGCAGAAGGCCGGGTAGTCGTCGAGCGGTTCGTAACTCGACGGACCGTGGTCGACGACCTCGTGACCTGCAGCCGTGAGGTGCTTCTGGAGATCCGCGCTGAACTCGAGCCCGGCATGATCTGTCGCGATGTGGATGCGCATGATGAACAGTGTAGAAGTCCTGTGAGTTCTGGTCTTTGCCGCCATCGGAGCGCACAATTGTTCATACGATTACGCATGAGATTGGGGACATCATGACCACATTTCCCGCCGTAGTGCCGATCCTGTCGGCTGGTCGACACCGAAACCCTCGACAGGGTGCCTGCTTCATGGAGTTTGCGTCCTACCTCGCCGGAGAGCGCTGGAGTGATCGCCCGTCGTGCACGCACCCGATGCTTGCGGCCCTCGCGCGCGACGTCAATGACCTCACCAGTTCCGAGGCAAGAAATGGCCTTGTTCCGCTCATCCACCGCGTCATCGGCTTGACCTCCGATGATCCGCTGGTGAGCGCGACGATCGCGATGCGCGCCGCGGCCGCCGCACTCCCGGTCGCGAGTCTCGACCGGCAACGCGGGCTTGCGGTGGGAATCCTGAACCTTCTCGAATCCGTGAACACCCCGACACTCGAGCGTATGGCGCAGGCAGCGTTCGCCGACGCACCGGGCGCCGAGCGCTGGGCGCGACCGTACTTCTCTGCGCGGTCCCGCGGCGACGGCTTCACCGATCGCTCCGCAGCAGCGATGATCCATACCGCAACGGTCGGCATCGCGCTTGCGTGCATCAGCGACGCGGATGCCCGGCTCGCCACCCTGCTCACTGCGGCCATCGACGACACCGAGTCGCTGGTGCGGGTCACCTCGGAAGGCGCCCGGGAGCTCGCCACCGTCTAGATCCACTCCAGGCTTTGGCCGTGTCCGCCGGCGTACGCGACGGCCGTGCCGTCAAGGGAGATCAGGAGCTGGGACGGGTGTGCCCCGTTCGGTCTCACGATCCCGGGAACTATCTGCTCACCCTCGTTAGAGATCCAGTGACCGGGAAGCGTCTTGACCTCGGCGACAAAACGCTCGCGGTGCTCGGGTGTCAGGTAGGCCAGAACGGCGCTGTGGAAGACCACCAGCGTCGCGTTTCTCGGCGCCTGCGCGGCTACCGACGCGAGACTGTCGACTGCGTCGCCGACGACGACGCACGGCGGGTCCTCTCGCGCGATGGCCAAGGCAGCTCGCAGGCGCGCAAGGCGCTCGGAGTGCTCTGGCCAGACGAGCGTCTCGAGCCACGTTGCATCCGATTCGTCGAAGACATCAAGGGGATTCAGGTCGATGCCCGCGCGCCACACGATCTCTAGCATGGACTGGGGAATCGGGACCGGACCGCTGAGCTTGGGTTCGAGCACAACCGAGCTCACACCGTTGTTGGGGTCGAGCTGCACACCGTCGTAGCGGTAGCTGTAGCGATCGGGGAGCAAGCACAGCCCAGCCGAAGCGCCGACCTCCAGCAGAGCGATCGGTTGCGGAAGCGACGCGAGAATCGGGAGTAGAACCGCGCACCGACCGGGCTCGTTGGTCTGGGTAGAGCGGGACTCGGCGACCTGCCGAACAGACCCCCAGTGCTCGACAAGCCAAGGTCGGAGCTTCGCGTACTCGATCAGCGGGGCACCCGCCGCTCGCGCCGACGCAAAGACCAGGATGGCTTGGCGCTTGGGCGACGGCAGTTCATCGATGAGCCGGATGACCGTCGGATCCTCCGCCACGCCCAAAGCCCACTCCTCGTACAGGGGCGACTGCCCTGGCGCCTCGATCTCGGCAAACGCTCGATATCGCTGCGCTGTTGTTGCTGTTGATCCGCTGACCGGCTCCATCTCCCGATTCTGCAACGCCGACCGCTGGCTAAGCTAGATCGGGCGGCCACGAGCCGCACCGATACACCGAGGAGCGTGCTGTGCCTGGAGAGAACCTCACCCGCGACGAAGCGATTGAACGTGCAGCGCTCGTAAGTACCCAGTCCTACGAGGTGCAGCTCGACCTCACAACAGGCGACGAGATCTTCAGGTCGACGACAACCGCTAGATTCTCCGCAACTGCAGGCGCCTCGACGTTCATCGACGCGCTGACTCGAACTGTGCACTCAGTGACTCTCAACGGGGTCGCCATCGACCACGGAGACAACATTCGCATCCCGCTGCCCGGGCTTGCGGCCCAGAACGAGCTCGTCGTCGTCGCTGATTTCGACTACACCAACACGGGCGAGGGCCTCCACCGCTTCGTCGATCCCGTCGATGGCGAGGTCTATGTGTACACCCAGTTCGAGGTACCCGACTCCCGCCGGGTGTTCGCGGTGTTCGAACAGCCAGACCTGAAGGCAACCTTCCAGTTCACCGTCACCGCGCCAGCCGCGTGGGAGGTTGTGAGCAACTCGCCGACGCCGGAGCCAGTGGCGGTCTCCGCTTCGAGAGCCTCAGCGACCGAAGGGGTCGCGACGTGGAGCTTCCCACCCACCCCAATCCTCTCCAGCTACGTGACCGCTTTGGTGGCGGGGCCCTACGCCGTGGTGCGCTCGGAGGTGACGTCGAGCGACGGCCGGGTCATCCCGCTCGGAATCTTCTCGCGGAAGAGCCTCAGCCAGTACCTCGACGCCGACTACATCTTTGAGACGACTCGGCAGGGTTTCGAGTTTTACGAGAAGCACTTCGCCTATCCCTACCCGTTTGAAAAGTACGACCAGTTGTTTGTGCCCGAGTTCAACGCGGGTGCAATGGAAAACGCCGGGGCAGTCACCTTCACTGAGAGCTACGTGTTCCGCTCGAAGGTTACTGACGCGGTCAAGGAGCGCCGGGTCGTCACGATCCTGCACGAGCTCGCGCACATGTGGTTCGGCGACCTTGTCACGATGAAGTGGTGGAACGACCTGTGGCTCAACGAGTCGTTCGCCGAATGGGCGTCGACGCTCGCGACCGCCGAGGCGACCGAGTGGCACGAGGCATGGACAACCTTCAACGCAATGGAGAAGAGCTGGGCCTACCGCCAAGACCAGTTGCCCTCGACCCATCCCGTTGTCGCGACGATCAACGACCTCGAGGACGTTCAAGTCAACTTTGACGGAATCACCTACGCCAAGGGCGGGTCGGTGCTCAAGCAACTTGTTGCGTGGGTGGGACTCGACGAGTTCATGGCCGGAGTCGCCGCATACTTCGCCAAGCACGCGTACGGCAACACGGAGCTAAGCGACTTGCTTGCCGAGCTGGAGAAGACCAGTGGGCGTGAGTTGACCACCTGGTCGAAGCTGTGGCTCGAGACAGCAGGCGTGAACACACTTCGCCCGGTCTTCGAGACCAACGATTCGGGAACGTTCACCTCGTTTGCTGTACTCCAAGAGGCGGCACCCGACTACCCCACGATCCGCCCTCATCGGCTCGTCATCGGCCTCTACAACCTTCGCGGCGGAAAGCTGCTGCGCGACCACCGGGTAGAGATCGATGTCGACGGCCCTCGCACCGAAGTACCCTCCCTGATCGGGCTGGCCAAGCCCGACCTAGTGCTGGTCAATGACGAAGACCTCGCGTACGCGAAGATCCGCCTCGACGAGGGATCGCTCGCCGTCGCAATGGAGCACCTCGAAGACATCGACAACCCGCTCGCCCGCTCGATCGTGTGGGGTGCGGCGTGGGATGCAACGCGCGACGCGGAGGCCTCACCCAGCGACTATGTTCAGCTGGTCTTGAACAACATCGCCGCCGAATCCGAGTCGACGACTGTGCGTACGACACTCACTCAACTGCTCACCGCCGCCCGATACTACGTCGATCCGGCTCGTCGGGCAGCGACAATCGCAGCGGTCGGCGACAGTCTTTGGGCGCTCGCCCAAGAGGCCGATGAGGCGTCAGACACCCAGTTCCAGTTTGTGAAGTTCTTCGCCAACATCGCGTCGACCGCGTCGCACGTAGCGACCCTTCAGGGACTCCTCGACGGCACGATGAACCTTGACGGGCTGGAGATCGACACCGACCTGCGCTGGGAACTCATCGAAGGCCTCGCCCTCAACGCCGCAATCGACGAAGCAGCAATCGACGCCGCATTGGAACTCGACAACACCTCGAACGGTCAGCAGGCGGCCGCCCGAGCCAGAGCCGCCCTCCCGGGTGCGGAGGCGAAACGCGCCGCATTCGACTCGCTGGCAGAGTCTGACAAGGTGCCCAACGTCATCGTCCGCGCGACAACCCTCGGATACCAACACGTAAATGACGCCACCGCCTTGGGCGGCCTTGCTGAGCCCTACTTCGCTGCGATCGGCGACATCTGGAAGAACCGTACCTACCAGATCGCCGAAACGTTCGTGCTTGGCCTTTACCCGGCACCCCTCGCGTCGCAGGCG
>JANOED010000087.1:0-1634 GCA_031413035.1 Leifsonia sp.
GCCAAGGGTTGCGAGCTGGCTGCTGCCGAGAGTCGTGTCACCGCCACAGTAGCGGCCTCAAGATAGTCACGGCGCGCGGTGAGTCGATGGAGGCGAACCGCCGCCGAGGCGATGGATGCCACGCCCGACGGATACGCTCCGTCGCTGTCGTCGGCAGCGAAAACGAGGCCCTGAGCGGACAGCACCGGGTCGGCACCACCGGGAACACCGAACGGCTGACCCGCGGCCATAGAGGCGTCGACGAGTTTCTGGGCGGTCACCGCGTATCGTGCCTCGCCCGTCGCGAGGGCGAGGTCGATGAGGCTGGAGGCGAGCATCCCGTAGTCCTCGAGAGTCGGCCTCGCTGTGGAGACGGTGTCCCCGATCGACGCTCGCACTAGTTCGACACCGTGGGTCTCGATCAGGACGTCTGCTGCGCGGCCCGCCGCCGCGACCCAGTCCGGTCGATCGAGGCGACTGCCTGCCGTTGCGAGAGCGCCGATCGCGAGCCCGTTCCACCCGGTCAGTGTTTTCTCGTCGAGCGCCGGCGGAGTCTCGGATGCCCGCGCCCGAGCATCCAGCGCGTAGTAGCCGCCCTCGACGCGCACTCCCGCGACCGTGCTCTCACTGTCCTGTGCCGATGCAAACGTGCCGTGCGGAAGCCGGAGCGTGGTGAGCAGGAAGTCGGCTATCCCTGCCGCAACTTCGCGGCGGCCGGCGAGAGCATAGATCTGAAGGAGCTGAGCATTGTCGTAGAGCATCCGCTCGTAGTGTGGTTCACTCCAGTCGCGCCGGGTCGCGTAGCGGAAAAACCCACCATCGAGATCCCGGAGCTCGGAGGCGGCCATCGCGTCGAGGGTGCGCTCGGCGAGGGCCTTAGCCGTGGCATCCGTCGCGGAAGCTCGGTCGAGCAAGAAGCGCAGGGCGGGACTCACCGGAAACTTGGGTGCACCACCGAAGCCGCCGAACTCGGGGTCTTCAGTTGCGAGCATTCGACCGACAACTTCATCGAAATCGATCTCGACTGCGGGCGACTCGACGCGCTGACCGAGGGCCTCAACAATGAGTTCGCCATTGTTCTCGACTTCGGCACGGCGCTCGCGCCACGCCTCAGTAACTGCGGCGAGAACCTGCCGAAATGAGGGGTGGCCCTGAACCGGCTCCGGCGGCCAGTAGGTTCCCGCGAAGAAGGCTCGACCCTGCGGGGTGACGAACACGTTGAGCGGCCAACCAAGGTTCTGCGTGAAGGCGCCTGCGGCGGCGAGATAGGTGGAATCGACTTCCGCGTGCTCTTCCCGGTCAACTTTGATCGCGACGAAGGTCTCGTTCAATACTGCGGCGATCTGCGGGTCGCTGAACGATTCGCGTGCCATCACGTGGCACCAGTGGCACGTCGAGTAACCAATGGAGACCAGAACGGGTACATCGCGCCGGGCTGCTTCCGCGAAGGGTTCAGGGCCCCACGACCACCAATCGACCGGGTTGTCGGCGTGAGATCTCAGGTAGGGACTCGCAGCATCCGCCAGACGATTGGGCATAGTCTCTCCAGTATGTCGATGACGACCCTCACCTACATCGGTGGACCAACCGCCATCCTCGAATACGCAGGCCTGCGCTTCGTGACGGATCCCACCCTCGACCCTCCCCAGTCTTAC
>JANOED010000088.1:0-2653 GCA_031413035.1 Leifsonia sp.
GTGGCCGACTGGTTCGATGACGATCAGCCGTTGCTCGTCGAGGAGCTCGTGGAGTTTCGCCGGGAGCTCGCACAGGTGCTCGCGCGCCGACCCTCAGGCGAGATCGCCCTGTGGCCGGTGGTCGAGTCGATCCAGCGCGACGGTGTGTGTTCGGAGGTCATCGCACCCGCGCCGGGCTCGGCTGGTCGAATCGCGGATGTCGCGGCCGACGTCGCGACATCCATCGCCGAGAACCTCGGGGTCACCGGCGTTCTCGCCGTCGAACTCTTCGAAACCACGGATGACCGGTTGCTCGTCAATGAGTTGGCGATGCGACCCCACAACAGCGGCCACTGGAGCATCGACGGCTCGACGACGAGCCAGTTCGAGCAGCACCTGCGGGCCGTGCTCGACCTTCCGCTCGGCGCGACCGGTAGCCGCGAGCCATGGAGCGTCATGGTGAACGTGTTCGGTGGGGTGGGTCTCGAATCTCGGAGCCTGGATTTCGACAAGCTCGATCACCGAATGTCACGGGCGATGGCCGACCAGCCCGAGGTGAAACTGCACTTCTACGGCAAGCAGCCGCGCCCCGGCCGCAAGGTCGGCCACGTGACTGCCTGCGGCGACGAGCTCGACGACGTCGTCTTCAGGGCGCGTGCCGCAGCGGCGTTCTTTGAGGGTTGACACCTACTCTTGACGGGTGACCACACCCCTCGTAGCCGTCGTCATGGGCTCGGACTCCGATTACAGCGTGATGTCCGCTGCCGTCGAGGCGCTCGCCGAGTTCGGTATCGACCACGAGGTTCGCGTGGTGTCTGCTCACCGCAGCCCTGAGGCGATGATCGCGTTCGGTAGGGCGGCGGCCGGCCGGGGCATCCGGGTCATCATTGCTGGTGCCGGCGGTGCCGCGCATCTGCCGGGAATGCTCGCGTCGGTGACGACTCTGCCTGTCATTGGGGTGCCCGTGCCGCTGACGACACTCGACGGGCTCGACTCGCTGCTGTCGATCGTGCAGATGCCTGCGGGCATCCCGGTCGCGACGGTTTCGATTGGCGGCGCGCGCAACGCCGGAATTCTTGCAGCGCGAATCATCGGCTCGGGGGATGCCGCGGCAACCGAGAAGCTCGCGGCGTTCGCAGCCTCACTCGAACGAAAAGTCGACGAGATGAACACCGCGCTCCCGAAACCGAGCTAGCCGCTCATGAGCACCGTACGCAATCCCGACGCCAACTCACCGCAGGTCATGACCACACGAGCGTGGTGGCTTGTAGCGCTCAATGTGCTCATCCCCGGCGCGCCACAACTGCTCGCTGGTAATCGCCGGCTTGGCCGGTTCGGGGTCCGGGCCACTTTCGTGCTCTGGGGTCTGGTGATCGTTGGACTTTTGGCGTACTTTCTCGCGCGGACAGTGTTCATCACCGTCGCCACCAATCCCATCGCGCTCTGGGTCGCCCAAGCAGTCGTCGTCTTCTACGTAGTTCTCTGGGTGGTCCTGACCTTCGACACGCTGCGGCTGGTGCGTTTCGTAAAGGTTATGCCCGGGCTGCGGGCGGTCATTGCGGGAGTCAGTGTCGTCGCCCTCGTGGGCATCGCCGGGGTCGGCGCGTACGCGGTCATGGTTGCCGGGGTCACGCGGTCGACGGTGAACGAAGTCTTCGCCGGGACAGTCATCGAGCCTCCGGTCGACGGCCGCTACAACATCCTGCTGCTGGGTGGCGACGCTGGCCCCGACCGCGATGGTCTTCGCCCGGACAGCATCTCGGTGCTGAGCGTCGAGGCATCCACCGGCAAGGCCACGATCATCGGCATCCCTCGCAATCTCGAGGAAGTGCCCTTCGTCGCGGGCTCTCCCATGGAGGCCTACTACCCCGAGGGCTTCGGGATCTACGGGTGCGAGGTGGATGTCTGCTACATCAACTCGATCTACACCGAGACCGAGCTGGTCTTCCCGGAGCTCTACCCGGACGCGGCGGCGAACGGAAGCAGTCCCGGTATCGAAGCTATGCGCGACGCGGTCGAAGGGGTGCTGGGGATCAGCATCCAGTACTACGTGCTGATCGACATGTTCGGGTTCGCCCAACTCGTCGACGCGCTCGGTGGTGTGACCATCGACGTCACGACACGGTTGCCGATTACCGACGAGGTCGACTCAGACGGCCAGCCGTACGGCGATGTTGCCTGGATCGAGGTGGGGGTGCAGCAGATGGATGGCGGTCTCGCGCTGACCTACGCTCGGCTGCGGGCAGGAACAACTGACTATGACCGCATGCAGCGCCAGCGTCAGGTGCAGGAGGCGATCCTGCAACAGTTCGACCCCGCGAACGTGCTGTCGAAGTTCCAGTCGGTCGCTCAGGCGGGCGCGCAGGTGGTGAGCACTGACATCCCGCAATCGATGCTCGGATATTTCGTCGAGCTTGCCGGAAAGTCACGCCAGCTCCCGATCGCAACGCTGGAACTCGTGCCCGATACCGGGGTGGACCCCGAGTTCCCCGACTTCGAGTACATCAGGTTGCTCGTGTCAGAGGCGCTGGTACTGACGCCGGAGGAGACGCCGAGCCCGTAGTTTTTACCAGACTCCCAGCGCCATCATGGCCGCAATGAAGCGCTGATCGCGCGGCCGTCGACGAAACTCGGATGCTCGGCGCGCCAATGCCCAGCGCTCTCGAATCCCCGT
>JANOED010000089.1:0-3435 GCA_031413035.1 Leifsonia sp.
CCCGACAGTTCGCTCATTCCGCAATCGTAGGCGACGTGCGAGTGCACGCGGCGACGGTCACCGCGTCGTGTGCTTCACTAGCTGAATGACGACGAAGTCAGCTGCCGCTGTGCGCCACGTCGATGTGGCCGTGCTCGGGGCGGGGTTCGCCGGAATTGCGATGGGCGCGCGGTTGGCAAGCCGGGGCATCCGGGACTTTCTGATCATCGAACGGGCCGCCGATGTCGGTGGGGTCTGGCGTGACAACACCTACCCCGGCGCGGCCTGCGACATCCGCAGCGACGTGTATTCGCTCTCGTTCGCGCCCAATCCCGACTGGTCGACCAGCTACGGCAGCCAGCCCGAGATTCTCGACTACCTTCGGGCAACCGCACGCGAACTCGGGCTGTATGACCAGACGCTGTTCGAGACCGAGCTCGAGAGCGCGCGGTGGGATGCCGCGTCCAGCCTGTGGCATCTGGCCACAAGTCGTGGCGAGCTCACCGCCCGCGCGCTCGTGTCGGGGCATGGGCCACTAATCGACCCCGTCTGGCCGAATCTGCCTGGGCTGGAGAGTTTCGACAGCCCCCGCTTTCACACCGCGCGCTGGGATCACACGGTTGACCTCACCGGCAAGCGCGTCGCGGTGATCGGTACCGGCGCCTCGTCGATTCAGGCCGTTCCCGAGGTGGCCAAGGTCGCTGGGCACCTCACGGTGTTCCAGCGCAGCGCGCCGTGGATAATGCCGCGCGCCGACAAGCCGACCTCGCCAACTCGCCGGCGTGCCTTCAGGCGCTTTCCGATGCTCCAGCGCATCGCGCGGCGCCTACAGTTTCTCCGGGCCGAGATCAACTTCCTTGGGTTCCGCTACAAACCGATCGGTGCTGGCGCCCAACGTCAGGCCCGAGCGTTTATGCGCAAGCAGGTCAGTGACCCGGGACTCCGCGCTGAACTCACGCCCGACTATCGCATCGGCTGCAAACGCATCCTGATCTCGAACGCGTACTATCCCGCCCTCACCCGGGACAATGTGACGCTGGAGACCAGCGCAATCACTGCCGTCGAACCGCACGCAATTGTCACCGCAGACGGCACGCGCCACGAGGTCGACGTGATCATCAGCGGCACCGGTTTCGTTGCGACCGAACCGTCGGTGGCGAGAATCGTGCGCGGCACCGATGGCCGCACCCTCTCCGAACACTGGTCGCCGCACGCCTCGGCTGTGCGCGGAACGACGGTCGCAGGCTTCCCCAACCTATTCCTCATGATCGGACCGAATACGGTTCTCGGCCACAACAGCATGGTTTACATCATCGAAGCGCAGGTCGACTACATCCTTCAGGCTCTGGATGCTGCGGCCGGCGGCACGATCGAGGCCTCTGCCGCCGCGCAGCGAAACTACAACGCACAACTGCAGCGCACCCTGGCCAACTCCGTCTGGATGACTGGTGGCTGCTCGAGCTACTACGTCGACGCTGCAGGCCGCAACACGGTCAACTGGCCACACTCCGCAATGGCGTTCCGTCGGGGGGTACGCCGACTCGATCGCAGCGAGTACCTGATGCGGCCGGCGAGCTAGCGCAGGTAGCAGTTCACGATCAGGTCACCGCGAATCAGGCGCAGCTCGTCGAGCAGCCGATCGATCAGCGACTTCGTGACCCCGGATGCCACCACATCATGTTCCCCGATCGGCCGAAGCTTTCCCGTTCTGACCCGCACCACCTCCCAGCCCGCCGCGCGCAGCAAACGGTCTTTGCGCTTGTCGACCACCTCCCGCTGACCCACATGCTCGGTGGAATTGCGACCCATGGTGTCGTACTCGATCGCCACCTTCAACTCCCCAAGCACGATGTCGGGCCACACCTCGAGGTGAGCGAAGAAGGGGCGCGGAACGCGCACCGCGGTGTATCCGGTCTCGTACGCCAGACGGTAGCCGAGCAACTGCGCTAGGCGCGGCTCGGCCGCGGACGCGGGTGTGGGGGCGCACGCACTGGTGAATGGGTCGCCTACTCGGTGTGCCGTGGCATCCGACTTCGCACACAGGGTTACCGCTCGCGAGGACCGGGCTTTCGGTGGGGCGGCACCTGCGAAACAGTCCGGGCACCACGATGATCGTCTGCGCGAGCGGCCCGCACGCGAGCGCACCTCGAGTGGTGTGGCGACAAAGAGATGCCCCACCTCGCACTGCCACTGCAGCCAGACATCCGCACCGGGGGGAACCTGGGAGAGCACGATTCCGGCATTGAACTCGGGATGATACTGCCGCACCAAGACAGGCCAGGTCGCCCAGTCGGCGCGATACTGACCGATCTCGTAGGGCACGGGCACACCCTTCGACCATTGGCGCCTGGCCCACCACGCCTCGACCCGCTCCGGCATGACTGTGATGTTAGGCCACACCGCTGACTCTGCGAGCTACTCGGTAACGGTCCCCAAGAACTCGACCATCGACGTCAGTGCGTTCTGCGCGTCAGCTCCGTCGAGGTGAAACTGATACTCGTGCGGCAGCGAGGGAACGTGGTCATCTGGGTAGAAGACCGTGGTCACATTTACTCCCAGGCTCGTGAGCCTTGCCGCTAGAGGCTGAGACTGCGTCGCGGTGAGCGGGTCACCGTTACCCCCGGTGATCCACGTGGTGGGAAAGTCGGCGGTCACGTCGTCGAGAGTCGACATCAGCTCCCCACCCGGAGTGTTCGACCAGTCCTTGGTGCCGAGGTAGGCCCAGAGGGAGACGCGGAAGCCCCAGCCGCCCAGTCCGGGCGCATCGGGGATGCCCTTCACGTCGAAGATTCCGCAGGTGAGAATCACTGCGCGCAACTGCTCCGGGGTTAGTGCTGGCACCAGCCCAACCTTCTCGGCGTAGGCAGCGCTAGTCACCATCGTCGCGAGCTGGCTGGTGTATTGCGATCCCGCCGAATCCCCCGCGATTACGATGCGGTCGGGGTCGATGCGATACTCGCCGGCGTTCGCGACGAGAAAGGCCAATGCCTCGTTGAGCTGAGTGAGTGCGACCGGGTAGCTGGCCTCAGGCGCGACCGTGTAGTTCAGCGCCACTGTCGTGTAGCCCTTCGACGCGAGAATGCGCACGTAGGGGTCGACGTTTTCCTTGCCACCGGAGATCCAAGCGCCGCCGTGGATCCACACGACAGTCGGCAATGGGCCCGACGAGTTCGTCGGCGAGAAGACATCGAGCGTCGTGTCTGAACCGTCGTCGGCGTACGCGACATCGAGGTGCTCTTCGAGTCCGTCGAGCGGAACGTAGGGCTGCATCTCTGCGACAGTCTTCTTCGCCTCCGACTCGAACAGCGCGCGAATCACCAGCGCAGCAGGCCACGGGCTCACGATTGAGAACATCACGACGGCGACGCCGAGGCTAAGGAAGGCGAGAGGCACCCAGTGCCGCTTACGGGCAATCCAGCGGGTGGGTTGGGTGGTCATGGTGTTGACGATAGTGTG
>JANOED010000090.1:0-7829 GCA_031413035.1 Leifsonia sp.
CGAGATCACCAGAGCCGATCAGCGTGCTTACAACGCCGCCCACGGCATCGTGACTGAGTCGTGGTCACCGCTGGGTGGCACGGGAGGTCAGGTACTCAGCTCGCCAGTGATTGCCGCGATCGCTGAGCGCCACGCTCGCACCCCTAGCCAGATCGTGCTGCGCTGGCACGTGCAGCTTGGCCTGGTAGCGATTCCGAAAACCGGTACCCCTGCGCGGCTGGCCGAGAACCTTGCCGTCTTCGACTTTGCTCTCACCGAGGGCGACCTAGCGGAACTGGCCACGCTCGACCGCGGCCCAGATGTGGGTGTCGACTCAGACCACACCGGGCACTAGTCCCTCACCCTGCGCCAACCACCCCGCGCCGAGCGCTGCCTAGAGACCGATCAGCTCACGCCCAATCAGGTACCGGCGGATCTCGTTCGTGCCGGCGCCGATGTCGTATAGCTTCGCGTCCCTCAGCAGGCGCTCGACTGACCACTCCTTGGTGTAGCCGGCCCCGCCGAGGGCTTGAATCGCATCGAGTGACGCCTTCACCGCGCTTTCGGACGCGTAGAGGATCGCCCCGGCGGCGTCGACCCGCGACGTCTGGTCGGCGTCACACGCGCGAGCCACCGCGTAGACGTAGGCGCGCGACGAACTGAGCGCGACGTACATGTCGGCAACCTTGGCTTGCATGAGTTGGAACGAGCCAATGGCGGAGCCGAACTGCTCTCGGTCACGCACGTAGGGGAGCACGACATCTAGTGCGGCCTGCATGATGCCGAGAGGGCCAGCAGCAAGAACGGCTCGCTCGTAGTCGAGGCCGGACATGAGCACCCCAACGCCCTCTCCCACGGCTCCGAGCACATTCTCGGCCGGAACTTCGCAGTGGTCGAAGATGAGCTCGGCGGTGTCAGAGCCGCGCATCCCCATCTTGTTGAGTTTCGCCCCGACGGAGAAGCCGGGCATCGACTTCTCGACGAGGAATGCGGTGATGCCGCGGGCCCCGGCCGCTGGATCAGTTTTCGCGTAGACGACCAGAGTGTCTGCCTGAGGTGCGTTCGTGATCCAGAACTTGGTTCCCGTCAGCACGTAGCCGCCCGCTGAGGCTTCAGCCTTGAGCTTCATGGAAACGACATCTGAGCCCGCCTCCGACTCTGACATCGCGAGTGACCCCACATGCTCGCCGGAGATGAGCTTTGGGAGGTAGCTGCGCTTCTGCTCGTCGGTTCCCCAGCGCCTGATCTGGTTGACGCACAGGTTTGAGTGCGCCCCGTACGACAGCCCCACCGACGCGGATGCTCGGGAGATCTCCTCCATGACAACGACCTGTTCGAGGTAGCCGAGTCCGAGACCCCCCCACTCCTCTTCCACCGTCACGCCGTGCAGACCCAGGTCACCAAACTCCGTCCAGAGCTCGCGAGGAAACGTGTTGGTCTCGTCGATCTGCGCTGCCATCGGCGCGATGCGTCGGGCAGCGAACGCGGCAGCAACCTCACGGATGGTGTCAGCGGCCTCGCCGAGCGCGAAATCGAGTCCGGGTTGTTTCGTGCTCATGGTGGGCTCCAAAGGGTGGGTGGGAGGTTCACAGAACGGTCAGCAGCGGCAAGGGATCGCGAAGGACCCCCCCTACCTCGGTAAGGAAGCGCGCGCCCTGCTCACCGTCGACCAGTCGATGGTCGAACGACAGGCTGAGGGTCAGTACGTCGCGCAGGGCGACCTCACCGCGGTACTCCCACGGAATCCGGCGCACCGCGCCAATCGCGAGGATCGCCGCCTCGCCCGGGTTGAGGATCGGCGTTCCCGCGTCGATGCCGAACACCCCGATGTTCGTGAGTGTGATCGTCCCCTGCGCGAGGTCCGCGCCAGCGGTGCGCCCGGCCCGGGCGGTATCGGCAAGCGCGCCAATCGCGTCTGCGAGGTCGAGCAGGCTGAGTGTCTCGGCATCCTTGATGTTCGGCACCATGAGCCCGCGGTCGGTGGCAGTCGCGATGCCGAGGTTCACGTAGCCGAACGTGATGATCTCGCTGGCGGCGTCATCCCAGCGACTATTGAGCGTCTGGTGCCGAGCTAGAGCCAGGCACGCGGCCCTGGCCACGACGGTCAGAATCGTGAGGCGGTGCCCGTTGAAGCGCGGATCGGCGCGCAGGCTCGTGAGCAGCTCTGTCGTAGCAGTGACGTCGACAGTGAGAAACTCTGTCACCTGTGGGGCAGTAAAAGCACTCGCGACCATCGCGGCCGCGGTGTGTTTGCGCACACCGCGGATTGCGGTTCTCGTTTCCCGCGCCGCGCTCGACGAGCCTGGCGCGCTAGACCCTGAGATCGCTCCGGATGCCGCGAGCTCAACATCCGCACGCGTGATCAAGCCGCGCTCCCCGGTGCCCGCGAGGGTGCGCAGATCGATCCCGAGGGATGCGGCCAAGGTGCGCACGGGAGGGGTGGAACGGGGACCGTCGGCGCGCACGTCGTGCGTGGCGTTCGGCGATTCGGGGGAAGCCGGTGGGGTGGAAGCCGGCGACGTGCTTCGCGTGACGCGGCGGCGCGGCACTGCGGCCTCGGTCCTGGCGCCGTAGCCGACCAGGTTGGCCGCGGGGCCGCCAGCGTCGAGATCGCCAGCGTGGGGGTCTCCAGCGTCGGGGCCCGCCGTCTCGAACGTGACCAGGGGCGCGCCCACATCGACGGTCTGTCCGGCTTCGGCATGCAACTGAGCGACGACGCCGGCAACGGGTGACGGTAGCTCGACGGCGGCTTTGGCCGTCTCGACGTCGGCGATGATCTGGTTGAGCTCGACGCTGTCGCCTACGCTAACCCGCCACGCGACCACCTCCGACTCGGTGAGTCCCTCGCCCAAGTCGGGCAGGGTGAATACCCGGGTCACCACTCAGTCCTCCAGACCTGTGCGCGAGTTCGGCCTGCCGAGCGCGCGGTCGATGCCGTCGAGCAGACGGTCGAGGTCGGGAATGTGGTGCGCCTCGGCCTTCGCCGGGGGGTAGGGGATGTCGTGTCCCGTTACCCGAACGGGCGCGGCTTCAAGATACTCAAAGCACCGCTCGGTGATGCTCGCCGAGAGTTCGGCGCCGACCCCGCCGCTGAGGGCCGCTTCGTGCGTGACGACAAGTCGCCCCGTGCGCCGAACGGATGCCGCGATCGGGGCGTAGTCGATCGGCGAGAGGGAGAGCAGATCGATCACCTCAAGCCAGATGCCCTCGCGCTGAGCCGCAGCGGCGGCGTCGAGCGCGGTCTGCACCATCGCCCCGTAGGCAACAACCGTGACATCCGAGCCGACGGTCAACACCTGAGAACCGCCGGGCGGGTGACTAGAGAGGGGAGCATCCAACTCGACCTCACCCTTGAGGTGGTAGCGGCGCTTCGGCTCGAAGTAGAGAATCGGGTCGTCTGAGGCGACGGCCTCGCGAATCATCGTGTACGCGTTCTGCGGGTTAGAGCACGCTACGACTCGCAGGCCAGCGGTGTGGGTGAAGTAGGCCTCGGGGGAGTCGGAATGGTGCTCGGCGGCACCGATGCCTCCGGCCCACGGCACCCGGATGGTGATCGGCATGCGCACGGCACCCTTGGTGCGGTAGTGCATGCGGGAGACTTGGCTCACGATCTGGTCGAACGCGGGGTAGATGAAGCCATCGAACTGGATCTCGCACACCGGGCGGTATCCGCGATAGGCGAGCCCAACCGCGGCGCCGATGATCCCCGACTCGGCGAGTGGAGTGTCGAGTACTCGGCGATCGCCGAAGTCGGCTTGCAAGCCGTCGGTGATGCGATAGACGCCGCCGAGTTTGCCGATGTCCTCGCCGAGCAGAACGACCTTGGGGTCATCCTCCATCGCGCGTCGAAGGCCTGCGCCAATGGCCTTGCTCAGCGTGAGCGTGCTCACGGGGCATCCTCGAAGCCCTCGAGGTAGTGCGAGTACCACTCACGCTGCCGGTCGAGGGCGGGATTTGGTTCGGCATAGACGTGGTCAAAGATGCTCAGCGGGGCAGGGTCGTTGAGGGCGATGCACCCGGCCCGAAGTTCAGCCGCGACATCGTTGGCGAATGCCTGCACCCCGGCGCGAAACTCCTCAGACAACGCATCCCGGCTCATCAGCAATGCTTCGAGTCGGGCGATGGGATCGCGGTCGCGCCACTCGTCCAGCTCAGCAGCGGGTCGGTACTTGGTCGGGTCGTCAGCGGTAGTGTGCGGACCCATCCGGTAGGTGACGGCCTCGATGAGAGTTGGTCCACCTCCGGATCGAGCGCGATCGAGAGCGATGCGGGTCGTGGCCATCACGGCGAGCACATCGTTTCCGTCGACGCGCATCGAGGGGATGCCGAACCCCCGCCCGCGATCGGCGATGGTGCCTCGTGTCTGAAGTGCGACGGGCTCGGAAATGGCCCAGTGATTGTTCTGGCAGAAGAAGATGACGGGAGCCCGATACGTCGCCGCGAAGACGAACGCTTCGCTGACATCGCCCTCGCTCGTGGCCCCGTCCCCGAAGTAGGCCACGGCAACCGAGTCGGCGCCGTCGGCTTGGATGCCCAGGGCGTATCCGGTGGCGTGTAGAGTCTGGGCCCCGATGACGACCTGCGGGGTCGCCATGTTGATCGAGTACGGGTTCCATCCGGTGGCCGTGACGGCACGCCAGACGCTGACCAGTTCGACCGGGGCCGCGCCCCGGCAGTAGGCAACAGCATTCTCCCGGTAGCTCGTGAAGACGAAGTCATCTGCTCTCAACGTGCGAGCGGAGCCCACCTGCGCCGCCTCCTGGCCGAGCAGGGGTGGCCAGAGCGCGAGTTCACCCTGCCGCTGAAGGGCGGTGGCCTCGGTGTCGATGCGGCGCACGACGACCATGTCTCGGTAGAGCTTGCGAAGTTGCGCGTCGTCGACATCGGCGACCCACGGGTCGTACTCGGGCGAGTCGACCCGCTCCCCGGTGGGGGTAACGAGTTGCACCAGATCGGGCGCGAGCAGAGTCTTCACGCACGCCTCCCGTCATTGGTCGAGTGCCTTCGACAGTAGGTCGCTGGGTCACAAAGCTCAAGCAATCATGTCAAGACTGAGCAATATGCTTACAAGAATGGTCCACCCAGTGCTACTATTGCGCACTATGGCAGGCTACGACCAGCTCGACCACACCCTCCTCATTGCACTCGCCGACGACCCGAGGGCGACGGTAGTCGCCCTCGCAGACCGGTTGGGGTTATCCCGCAACACGGTTCAGGCCCGGATGACGCGCCTCGAGCGAGAGTCAGCGTTCCTCTCGTTCGAACGCACCATCAACCCGCTGCCCCTCGGCTACCCACTCCAGGCATTCATCGCCGTGCACCTGCAGCAGAAAATCCTCGCGAACGTGACCCACGAACTCGCCAAGATCCCTGAGGTTGTTCAGGCTCACGGACTCAGCGGCCCAGTCGACCTGCTCGTGACCGTGGTGTGCAGAGACACGGCTGATCTGTTCCGCGTCGACGACTCGATTCTGTCGATCGACGGCGTCGAGCGTACCGAGACGTCGCTGTCGATGGGGGAGCTCATCCCGTTCCGACTGCGTCCGTTGCTTGAACGCGGAGCTGGCCGCTAGGCGCCGGAACCGACGCCGGCCCTGCGCCGAGAACCCCAGCGATCGCCATCTCGGCGAGTATCCCCCGCGCGTCATCGACATCGGCGAGCTTGGCATTGTGCGGGGTCGAGTTGAGCAGGCCGAAGATCGCGTGCACCCGAACCTCAAGTTCCGCCACGGGTGTCGTCGGGCTGAGTCGAGCAACCAACCCGACCCAGGCCTGCACGTAGCGGCGCTGGAGCATCCGCACCTCATGATTTACGGCGGGCGGGAGGCTGGCCAGTTCGCGATCCTGGATCCGGATGACGTCGCGCTCGCTGAGTGCGAAGTCGACGTGGAAGTCGACGAGGTCTCGCAGCGCCTGCGGTCCCTCGGTCGCGTCATCCAGAATGCGGGTGCACCCCTCGAGCAGACGCTGGCTCGCGCCGATCAGGAGTTCGCCGAGCACAGCCTCCTTGCTCGGAAAGTGCCGATACAACGCCGGACCACTCACGCCGGCCGACGCACCGAGCTCCTCGATCGAGACTCCGTTGAATCCTCGTTCGGCGAAGAGGTGCGCAGCGGCGTCGAGCAACTGTTGGCGGCGATGTGCTTTCGCCGTAGCCCGCCAGGTCTCTGCCATGCACTCATGGTAGCCATGCTGGACAATCCAGTTAGAGATCGCTAACCTAAATCGGATTAGCGCACACTAACTGAAATGAGGCGCCAATGGAGACGCTCGCGACGCGTGCGCGGCCCAACAGTGACGAGTTTGTCGCCAATGAAGCCGCTCAGCGAGACCTCGTCGGTCAGCTCCGGGAGCGGCTTGAGGTCGTGGGCCGCGGCGGCTCAGAGAAGTCCCGCGAGCGGCACAGCGCGCGCGGAAAGCTGCTACCCCGCGACCGAGTCGACTATCTGCTCGACCGTGGCAGCCCGTTTCTCGAGCTGGGCGCACTCGCGGCTAATGGCATGTACGACGACGAGAGCCCGGGTGCTGGCATCATCACAGGCATCGGGCAGGTGAGTGGTCGGCTGTGCATGATCATCAGCAATGACGCCACCGTCAAGGGCGGCTCGTACTACCCGATGACGGTCAAGAAGCACCTGCGCGCGCAGGAGGTCGCGAGCGAGAATCTGCTGCCCTGCATCTACCTCGTCGACTCCGGTGGCGCGTACTTGCCGCTGCAGGACGAGGTATTTCCCGACCGGGATCACTTCGGCCGAATCTTCTACAACCAGGCTCGCATGTCGGCTCGGGGCATCGCCCAGATCGCGGCGGTTCTCGGCTCGAGCACGGCCGGCGGAGCCTACATGCCCGCGATGAGTGACGAGACCGTCATCGTGCGCAATCAGGGGACGATCTTCCTCGGCGGCCCACCGCTCGTGAAGGCGGCAACCGGCGAGGTCGTGTCAGCCGAGGATCTTGGCGGAGGGGTCACCCACTCACGCCTGTCGGGCGTCACCGACCATCTCGCGGAGAACGACGAGCACGCCCTCGAAATCGTGCGCGACATCATCGCCCAGCTGCCCCCGCCCGATGCCCGGCCCTACGAGCTCAGCCCCGTGAAAGAGCCGGAGGTCAACCCCATGGAGCTGTACGGCGTGGTCCCGACCGAACTGCACGTTGCCTACGACGTGCGCGAAGTGATCGCCCGAATTGTCGACGGCAGCGAGTATCACGAGTTCAAGGCCGAGTACGGCCAGACGCTCGTCACGGGGTTTGCCCGCATCCACGGGCATCCGGTCGGCATCATCGCTAACAACGGCATCTTGTTCAGCGAGTCGGCGCTGAAGGGCGCTAACTTCATCGAACTCTGCGACCAGCGCAAGATTCCCCTCGTGTTCCTTCAGAACATCACCGGGTTCATGGTCGGTCGCGAGTACGAGGTCGGCGGCATCGCTAAGCACGGGGCGAAGATGGTCAACGCGGTTGCATCTGCCCGCGTGCCCAAGCTCACGGTCGTGATCGGCGGCTCGTTCGGCGCCGGCAACTACTCGATGAGTGGCCGCTCGTACTCCCCGAGATTCTTGTGGATGTGGCCCGCTAGCAGGATCTCGGTGATGGGTGGCCCCCAAGCGGCAGCCGTGTTGTCGACAATTCGCCGCGACCAGCTCGACTCCACGGGCGATGAGTGGAGTGCCAAAGACGAGGAGTCGTTCAGGCAGACGCTTCACGACCAGTACGAGCATCAGGGCAGCCCCTACTACTCGACCGCTCGACTCTGGGACGACGGGATCATCGACCCGGCCGACACCCGCACGGTTCTCGGGCTCGCGCTTGAAGTCTGTTCGCGGGCGCCGCTCGCTGACATCTCCTAC
>JANOED010000091.1:0-2582 GCA_031413035.1 Leifsonia sp.
GCCGTTCGCACGCAGGTATTCCAGAATCGCCTGGCCCTCGGGCGACGCAACGGTGACCGGGTAGTAGGTGGTCAGCGCGAGGTCGAGCTCGGCGCCGTTGGGCGCCGTGACGGTTGTGGTCACCAGCACCACCTCGGTGCCTGTGAGGTCAGGCATGCTGGCGGCGTCGGGCTCCGGGGCCGGGTCCGCGCTCGTCGACGGTGTGGGGGTGGGCGACTCGGCGTCGGCCGTGGGGCTCGGTACCGGGTCTGAGGCGGGGGGCGTGCATCCGCTCAACACAATGAGGGCAGCGAACGCGGCGGGGGTGATACGGAAGGCGCTCATATTGGTACGACGCATTCGGTGGGTGTGCGGGTTGACGGGGCTCGACCAGCCGGGCTACGGCGTCGGGCGACCAGCGTAGGGCAGCGCGTCGTAGTAGCGCACCCCCGTAACTCGCACGGCCACACCCGGGCGAGGCGCCTCGATCATCTGCCCATTACCCACGTACATGGCGACGTGATAGAAACCGCCGCCGACGTAGCCGCCGTTGGCGTAGAAGATCAGGTCACCGGGCACCATGTCGCCGATCGGCACTAGCCGACCCTGATTGGCCATCGTGTTGTACTGGCTCGAGACGATGTGCTGCCCGATGTAGACGCCGACGGATGAATACGCCATCCTCGTGAGTCCCGAGCAGTCCCAGCTGTCGGGGCCGGCGCCCGCGAAGCGGTACGGCTCACCGACCTGCGCGTAGGCGAACGCGAGCGCCCCGGCGACCGCAGACGTGTTCGGTGCGGGAGGCGGGGGGTTCGGCGCCGGACCCGGCGCGGGCGGTGCCGGCGGCTGGACGGCCTGCTCCTGCTCCGCCGTCAGGCCGATGAGGTACTCCTGCTCAACCGACTCGCGCGTGCCCTTGAGGTCGGCCAACTGCGCATACAGCTGATCGGATGCCGCCTGCTGCTCGGCAACCCGTGCCGCCGCCTCGTCTGCCGCTGCCTGCGCGTCGGCGAGAGCCACCTCAGCCGAGGCGGCGAGGTCGCCCCGCTCGTCTTCTGCGACCCGCGCCTGAGCGGTGAGCGCTTCGGCCAGATTCGCGTCCTGCTGAGCCTGAAGGTAGATCGAGGTCGCCTGCTCGCTTACCTTCGAGACTGTGCCGATCGAGCCGAGCAGGTCGTCGGGGTTGGGGCTCAGGAACAGGTCGAGCGTGAGGCTCCCGCCACCGGTGCGCGCGAGTTGGGCGAGCAGCTGGCCTGCGCGCTGGCTCGACGCGGTGGCCTGCGCCGCGGCATCCACCGCCTGACGGTCGAGCCGGTCGGCGCGGGCGGCGGCCTCGTCGAGTTCGACGACGGCTGCGTTGTACTCTTCGGCCCGCGCCTGAGCGACCCGGCCGAGCGTATTCGCCTCGGCCTCGAGAGCGACGAGGATGCCCTCGATCTCCTCGATCGCCGCCTGCGCGGTCTGTTCGTTCTGTTTGGCCGCCTGAACTTCATCCCAGCTGGGATAGTCGTCGGCAGCGACCGAGCCACTCAGCCCGAACGTGATGATGAGCGTCGCGACAACGACGGTTGTGAGCGCCCCTGCGGGGCGGTGGTGCCGAGACACTACCGCTCCGAGCTCTCACACCGTCGGTCACCCAAGCGTGATGCCTTGCCCTGACATGTACGAGATCGGATCGGTGGCGACCCCGCTGACGCGAACCTCGTAGTGGAGGTGGCACCCGGTCGACGTGCCGGTGGTGCCGACCTTGGCAATCTGGGTGCCGACACCGATCTCTTGGCCGTAACTGACCAGGATGCCGCCGTTGACGATGTGCGCGTACGCGGTCGCAATGCCGCCGTGGTCGATGAGCACGAAGTTGCCGTAGCCACCGTTCCAGCCGGCGTAGACCACGGTGCCGCTGGATGCCGCGTAGATCGGCGCACCGCAACCCGCGCCGAGGTCGACTCCCTGGTGGTAGCTCGACGCACCCGAGGTCGGCGGAATGCGGTAGCCAAACGTCGACGTGATGCGGCCCGAGACGGGCTTGGCCCACCCGCTCAGGCTGATCTCGCCCGCGCCCAGGCTTGCTCCGGCAGCAATCCGCGCCCGAACGCCAGCCAAGTAGTCGGCTTCCGTCGCGGCGCGCTTCTCCTTGAGAACGATCAACTGAGCCTCGAGCCGGGCCTGGTTCTCCTGCTGTTCCGCGAGGGCGGCAGCGGCAGCGATCGCGGCCTCGTTCGCGGCGTTGAACGCGACTTCGGCCTCAAGCTTGAGAACCTCGAGCTCATCGCGGGCGACGTCGGCCTGGTCGGTCAGTGCCTGCGCCGTGTTGCGGTCGAGCAGCGCGCTCTCGTAGATCGCGTAGGCCTGGTCAGAGATCTTGGCCGAGATGCCAAGACCGTAGAGGAGGTCATCGGCTTTGGCCGAGTTGGCGAACAGGTCGGCCGTGATGTCCCCGCCCCCGCTGCGGGCGAGCTGGGCGGCCCACTGGCCGGCACGCTGGCCGGATGCGAGTGCGGTTGCGTTCGCGGCATCCGCCTGCTCTTGGAGGTTTGCGGCGCGGAAGGCGGCCTCTTGAAACTTGGTGTCTGCGATGCCCCAGATGATGCCCTTGGCTTCGG
>JANOED010000092.1:0-11927 GCA_031413035.1 Leifsonia sp.
AGCAGCCGCATCGAACTCATACCCGCTGCTGGTTGTCGTGCCCAACGTCGTCAAGACCAACTGGGCGCGCGAGGTCGAGCTATGGACGCCCGGACGCAGTGCCACGGTCGTGCACGGCGATGGTCACGACGTCGATGCCTTCAGCGATGTCGTGATTGTGAACTACGAGATTCTTGACCGCCATGTGGGATGGCTCGGTCGCTTCGGCTTCAAGGGCATGGTGGTCGACGAGGCCCACTTCATCAAGAACCTCAAGTCTGAGCGATCGAAGCACGTTCTTGCGCTCTCCCGCACCATCCGAGCCACCTATCCCAAGGCTCTCCTGATCGCGCTCACCGGAACACCCCTCATCAACTCGATTGAAGATTTCCGCGCAATCTGGCAGTTCCTCGGCTGGATCGACGACAAGAAGCCGCTGCCTGCCCTCATGAACAAACTCGAGGAGACAGGCCTCACTCCCGCCGACCTCGGCTTCTTCGCCGAGGCGCGTCGCTCGGTCATCGAGATGGGTATCGTGCGTAGAAAGAAGGTGGATGTCGCCGCAGACATTCCCGCTCGCCGAATAGCCGACATCCCAGTCGAACTCGATGATGACCTCGGTCGCTCGATCCGTGCCGCTGAGGCAGCTCTCACCGCGAGGCTCGTCGAGAGGTTCAACCGGGTGCGATCCCTCAAGCCCGACGCGAGCGACGAAGATCTCATCCGCGTCGTCGCGCACGCTGAGCTCGAGGAGTCCAAGGGCGCGACGACCGGCGAGAACGTGTTCACGATGGTTCGACGGATCGGGCAGGCCAAGGCCAACCTCGCCGCGGACTACACCTCACAGCTTGCCCGTTCGGTTGGGAAGGTTGTGTTCTTCGCGAAGCACATCGACGTGATGGATGCCGCTGAGGAGCACTTTGCGCGCGTCGGGCTCAAGTCGGTGTCGATCCGTGGTGACCAGACCGCCAAGGCGCGCCAGCTCGCTATTGATTCGTTCGACAGCGATCCGACGGTCGCGGTCGTCGTCGCCTCACTCACGGCGGCAGGTGTAGGGCTGAACCTTCAGGCAGCGTCGAACGTGGTGCTGGCCGAACTCAGTTGGACCAGCGCCGAGCAAACGCAGGCAATCGACCGGGTTCACCGAATTGGTCAGGAGTTGCCGGTCACGGCGTGGCGAATTATTGCGGCCCACACCATAGACGCGCGTATTGCCGAACTCATCGATAGCAAGGCGGGCCTAGCAGCTCGCGCTCTTGACGGCTCGGACGTCGACGTCGCGGCGGAGTCGAACATCCAGCTCGAAGCGCTCGCGAGCATGCTTCGGGATGCCCTAGCTGGAGAAATCCGCTAGCTGATGTAGTCGAACCGCAGGTGCACGATTCTGGCCCTCGTCGCGCGAACCCCGTCATGCTCAGCCTTGGTATTGTCGCAGTCGCATTAGTCGCAGGAGGTTCATGTGCGACTGCGATCACCTTGCTGTTCATCGCGGCGGTGCGGTGGGGCCGGGAAGGTCACTCTTCCCTCACAGCGTAAAAGGTGGAATGCTCTCATCACCCGAGCTCTGTCAACCTCCTTTGGTTATGAGCGCGTCGTAAGGACATGAGCGCAATGGCTAATGGTGGTTCAGTTGCATGGCTTCCGTGGGTCGGTCTTGTAGTCGTTGGGGGTATTGCAGGCGGCGCCCTCGGTGCGAGCGGGGTTCTGGTGCCCGCGCCAGCCGAGGTAGTTCTTGCCGTCGGCTCTCTCAACGACTCGGTAACCGCGGCGGGGTGCCCCGGGGGACCGGCGGTAACCGAGCTTCAGCGCGGCACACGGGTGCTCGCCGTTGCGCGCAGCGAAGACTCCCTGTACCTCGCAATACGCCAGCCCGGCAACCTAAACCGCACCGTGTGGGTGCACGGGTCCAGCGTCGAAGTGGACGCGGCGCAACCAGAATTTGACACTCTTCCGATTGACGGATGTGCGGAACCGACGCTAGCGGCGGCCGAACCCGCGCCGGGAGTGGTGCCCGCTCCTGGGGGCGAACCAGCCCCCGGTGGCGGTACGCCTGTTGAGCCGGCGCCCGACGGCACGCCCCCAAGCCTGAGTGTCGGATCGTTCGCGCCACAGCCTCTCGCGGGCGGGCCCGGGTGTTCGGCCGGGGCAATGGTGGCGGTAACGGCCACCGATAACGTCGCGGTGGCTGCAGTCTCCGGTACTTCGAATGCGGCCGGCGGATCCGTGAGCTTGGTGTCTTCGTCCGGGTCGACGTTCAACTTCTCGTTCTTTGCGCCGTACGCCGGTGCCGCACCCACGATCGTCACTGTGACGTTCACTGCGACCGATACGTCGGGCAACTCGGCTTCGGCTCCGCGCACCCTAGTGCTCAACTCAAAAACGTGTGGCGTCGGCTAAGAGGAGCACGAACATGACCGTTCCCCGTTGGTTGATTCCCGTACTTGCAATAGTCGCGGCGCTCGCAGTCGCGGTCGCAGCGACGCTCATCGGCACGCAACTCGCCGCCAAGCCACAACCACAGACTCTGACGGTTCCCGTTCTCCAACCAGTCGAAACCGGAGATGACGGGCTACCAGTCGAGGATCGCGACGGGGATCCGGAAACACTTGATATCAGTGCATCCAGTGGAGACGTTGAAATCATTGCGCCGGGAACGGGCGTACCCGGCCGGTATAGCGCCCAAGTGGATGCCCGAATCGATGCTCTAGTGGCGGCCGGAGGTCTCGATGAGGCGAGCACAAGCGAGGCGATCGCGAGCGCCGACGACGGCGCCGGTCCAGCAGCGGGCGACCCGTGTTCACCGGCGGACGGCACTATTCCCGAGGGGTGCCCCATGGGGATGCGCGGCGCGATTTTCGGGCTAGTCTCGCCTCCAGCTCTGCAAGTGTTCGCCCGTGTCGCCCCCCCATCAGCGACGGCCGAAGGTAGAGCCGGAACAGTGTTTTGCGAAACCGTGGCCGATGAGCCAGGTTCGGTGGTCTTCGGTGTTGCTACTACGACGCCATCGAGCGTTTCCATTCGATACTGGCCCACCGACGATCCTGGCGCGGAAGAAACAGTGACGATTGCCGGACTGGCGGACGAGGAAGCCGCTTGGAACGACCACTTCGAGCGCAACGGAACCTACTCCCGGAGCAGTGCGTTTCAGCACTGCACGACTCTCACGGGGCTCAGGCCGAACACGCCCTACGAGTCGTCAACAACTGCGGTCGACAGCTTTCTGAGGATCTCGAGCCCATTGGCCTACAGCTTTGACTCGAGGGGTGAACCTACCCGCCCGCCGCTCATGCTGAGGGCAATCGATAACAACGTGCTCATGGTGTCGCTGCCGACGAGGGTGCCGACCGATAATTTCCGACTACCCGAAATGCGGTTGTGGATCGCAGAAGAGGGAGGGTCCGGGGGATGCTCAGACTGGTCTGGGGCACGTGACGTGGCTCGGTCGGTGCCGCCAGCAGTTTCGAGCGCGCAGCAAGTAACGGAAGTTAGTCCCGACTATCTGCGGGAAAGAAACTATGACCCGACGTACTCCCTCACGGTCACCCAGTTCTATGTGGTGCCAGAAGGGTCAGACCTTGTGTTTTGTGCTCGCTGGTTTAACATAGCCAGTCCCTCGTGGAGCCGGACCGTACCAATCGAAGAGGTTCAGGCCACCGTGACGAGCCCGGACGCAATTCTCCCGGTTATCACCGTCACCGGCGTCGACCTCTATCGCGACGTTCCGGCCGGAAGCATCAGGCTTTCCGCCTTTTCCACCCTGGGAGTCGAGTGCGGTTCGCGATTGACATTCCCGGCGACTGACTACACGGCGGGTCAGCCTTCGATCGTCGCCAATGACCTGCTGTGTCGACCCGGGCGGGTAGATGCCGGGCCGACGGAACCCGCTCGCCTCGAGGGCACCGACATCGCGATTCAAAGCATTGTGGGCTCGGGCAGTTCCACGATCGAGTCCACGGCTTTGCTGCCGCTGAGTGATTACGCGTGCTTGGGCACGTGCGTCCTCCCGCCGACGAGTGTGTACCGAGTGCTCTTGCCGACTATCGAATACTTCGACCGGTGCCCCGATTACTTCACTTACGACTGCAACGCGCCCACTCGCGCGGATGCCCTCGGTACCGTCTCGTTAACCGTGAGTTGGGAACAGGGAAATCGCAACGGGAGCTCCACTTGGCGCCTCGGCGGCAGTTACTTCACGCGACCGGGCGCGCCCGTCACTGACTACCCGCAACTCGACATCTCCCAAGGCTTCCCGGGCGGCCTCACCCCCGACGGGTTCGAGGCTTTCACCACGGTACCCATCCGGTCAGACCGGCATGTGAGCTATCGAACAACGGTTAGTGGGGATTGCTTCTTGGAAGGGTTCAGTCAGCCTGCCGAGGGGGAGAGTAGTCAGTTTGGCGAGCTACACGTAGCCGATGTACGTATCGAACACTTGTGCCCCGGGGCGACCTACACCGTTTCGGTCGAATTGACCGACGATGCGGGTCGGCGTGCCATATACGACATCAATCAGCCGTGGGGCCCGTTCCGCTGGCAGTCATCAATCACCATGCCCCAGAACAGCTCTGAGTACGATGCTTCTATCGAGATTACTGCCACACGCGACGATCTCCGCCCGTGGGGCATCGCTGGAGCGGAGTTTATCGTGGGGGGCCCCGGTGCCCCAGTCGACTACGCGCGTTTTCCAGAGGATCTCTGCTTTTATGGGCTCGAACCTCCCGTTCACGGCGAGGTCGAATACTCGGTGACCCAGGAACGAATGATCCATTTGTCGGTGTCATCACGGATCGAGGTGGTCGGCAGCATCGGGCGGGAGGCCAATTGCCGCGGAGGTACTCCGACGGATCGAGTATTGAACCTGGAGGCCGACATCAGCTGGGAGGACTTCCTTCGCGGGGTTAGCTTCACCCAGTACTTCGACCGACCATCGTGGGTGCCTGCGTCGGGGGCATGGGATCCGGAATTCCAGGCAACGGTCACAATCCGCGGTACAGCTCCCTAGGTCGCAATCGCACGCTACCTTTCAGGTAACCCTCACCGCGTCGGCATAGTGTCGGAGTGTGGCCCTTCGCGCTCCCGCCCTCCGCCGGGTTCCGGTGTGGATGTGGCGTGCACTCATGGCTCATTTGGGGCCGCGCGAACTGCGCCGATTCAACGTCAACCCGATCACCGAGGTCGACTACACGACCGACGTCGACTACGTCGGGGACAGCATTCGGTACCACCGGCTCGATGTCATAGTGCCGCGTGGAGCAGAGGGACCGCTTCCCGTCTACGTCTACTTCCACGGGGGTGGCTGGACCAGCGGTGACAAAGCGCCGCTCACTCGCTACTGCGCGAGTCAGGCACTCGCCGGAATGATCGTGGTGAACGCCAACTACCGCATGGCTCCGCGCGCAACCATGCAGCACATGATGCAAGATGGCACCGCGGTTTTGGCGTGGGTGGCCGCGAATATCGGTGATCATGGAGGCGATCCGGATCGGGTGATTCTGGGAGGCGATTCGGCCGGTGGACAACTCTCAGCCCTTCTCGCGGCTGCGTGTACTGGACCCACACTCGCCGAGCACTACCGTGTTCGCCCGGCCAGAGTTACGATTCGCGGTGTTGTTCAGCACTGCAGCGCGGTTGACTTCTCGGTCATGTTCGATCGCGGGTTCATCCTCAGTCTCGATTTCGTGCGGATGCTGTTGCCTCGCCGGGATCGAACCCTTCCGCTCAAGCGCGCAGCCCGGTTTCTCTCTCCCATCGAGTGGGTCGGGCACAGCTTTCCACCCGCGTTCGTCACCACGTCACACAAAGACCCGTTCTATCGGGCCAACCTCAATTTCATCGCCGAGCTTGGCAGGCAGGGGGTCTCTGTTGAGTCGCACATCGACGAGGTTGCCGACCACACCTGGCAGCAGGACTCTCATCACCCTGGCTCGCCGGCCGTCTACGAAGGCTTGCAGGCGTTCGTGCGTCGGGTAGCTCCGCTTCCCCTTTCGGTCTCCTAGGATCGCGGTTCGGCGCGCTATCGTAGCTCGCGTGACTGCGGATGACTTAAGAGCTGCGGAGCCGGGGCCAGGCGATTGGTCGGTCGATGAGGCGCGTCGGCGTGACGAAGAACTTCCTGACATTGACTGGACCATTGCTCCCGCCGGCGCAGAGCTCGGGTGGGTGGACGCACCGAGCGGACGCCTCGCGACCGTCTCCTTGGGCGACCCGGCGCATCCACTCGTGCTCTTAGTGCCCGGTGTGACCGGGTCGAAGGAGGACTTCGCTCTCATGCTCCCGCTTCTCGCCGAGGCGGGATTCCGTGCGATGAGCTACGACATGGCGGGCCAGTACGAGTCTGCGGATGCCGGTCCGGAGAACCTTGATCCTCCCCGCGTCAACTACGACCATCACCTGTTCGTCAATGACCTGCTTCACGTGCTCGAGTCCAACCCCGGGCCGGCTCACGTGCTCGGCTACTCGTTTGCCGGTACCGTCGCGCAGTTGGGCTACGTGGCGCGCCCGGAGAAGTTCGCGAGCCTGACGTTGCTGAGCTGCCCTCCGCAGTCCGGGCAGGGCTTCCGGGGGGTCAAGCGCATCGGTCCGATCTCGCACTTCACTACTGGCCCGGTCGGGGCTTCGCTGATGATCTGGGGGGTGCGCCGAAACTTCACGAAGGTACCACCCGGTCGGCTCACCTTCGTCAGGCATCGATTCGGCTTCACCCGTCGAGCCGCCGTTGCCGACATCATCGCTCTCATGAAGCGTTCCCCCGATCTCACCTCGGTGCTCGCCGCTGCTGAGATACCGAAACTCGTCGCGGTGGGCGAACACGATCTGTGGCCACACCAGTTGCACGCGGAGTTTGCCGCCTCGATCGGCGCGCGACTCGCGACCTATGCGACTGGCCACAGCCCATGTGAGACGGCACCTCACCAGTTGGTACGCGATCTGGTCGCTCTGTACGCGTCAGGTCGCTAGCTCCGCGTCGTCCGCGTCGCCCTGACGATCGAATGCCCGCTGTGCTGCGCGCCGCTCGCGAAACGGTCGCTCCCGGGAGTTCAGGGCGATCGTCGTGTATGCCCAGGCGAGTCGCCGGCCGAGACCGCGCCACGACGCGAACGGCCGCGCTGACACCCCCACCCTCAGCGTGCGATCAAATTTCACGAGCATGTCGGGTTCGACATTGATGGCAAGGTCGAGATCATCGTGAATCTCACGGAGAGAACTGTGCACCGAACCGCGAAGTCTCGCCCAGGCCGATGAGCGCAAAGCGAGGTTCGACCCGAAAAACGGGGGGTGCCCGACGAGCCAGCCGACGAACCAGATGTACCCACCGATGTAGAGGTTCTCGGCAATCCAGTGCACGAGACGGTTCGAACCGTAGAAGTCACCCGGGCCGCTCAGAGCCGCGAGGTCTGGCTGCGATTCGAAGTGGGCCACGACCCGCTCGATCCAGTCGGCCGGTGGCACCGAGTCAGCGTCGAGTCGACCGAGGAGGTCGCCGGTCGCTGCGTCGAATCCTGCGGCCGTCGCGGGGAAGATGCCGCGGCGGGGTTCAGCAACGACGATCGCGCCACCGGCCCGAGCGACCTCGGCCGTGGCATCCGTGCTCCCGTTGTCAACGACAATGATCTCGTCGGCCGGTCGGGTCTGTCGCGAAAGCGCATCGAGACAGGTAGCGAGCATCACCGAGTCGTGGAAGGAGGGGATCACCACCGAGACGCGCGTCATAGCCTCCCCAGCATAGCTACGTCGTCCAAGACCGCCGACGATAAGGTGGGCTCGTGAAGGTGGAGCCGATTCGTTGGTCAGTCGCGCTCATCGCCGCGCTGACACTCGGTCTCGGCATGCAGCCCGCGGCCGCCATGCCGACGGCCACCGCCGATGTCAGCGACTTCAGTTTCGAGTCATTCAGTGCCGACTACTTTCTCGATCTGGATGCCTCAGGCCAAGCCACCCTCCGCGTCGTCGAGACACTCGTTGCCCGGTTTCCCGACTTTGACCAGAACCGCGGAATCATCCGCGCGCTCCCACTCACCTATGGCGAGTACCCGCTGGAGCCGTCGATGATCTCCGTCACAGACGGGCAAGGCAATCCCGTCTACTACGAGCGCGGCGACTACAACGGATTCGCCGAGTTCGCTCTCGGGACCGACGAGTATGTTCAGGGTCGAACGGTCTACGTGCTCGAGTACACGATGAAGAATCCGATCAGAAACTTTTCGGATGCCGGTGTCGACGAGTTCTACTGGGACATCAACGGCACCGGCTGGGGTCAAAGTTTCGACTCGGTGAGCGCCCGAGTCTTTCTCTCCGATCGCCTCGCATCGGCGCTGACTGGCAACGCCTCGTGTTACATCGGCTACTACGGCGATGTAGATGCCTGCGAGATCAGCAGCAACTCCGACGGAACTCGGTTTGAAGCCGCCGTAGGGCCGCTCGGGTCGTACCAGACCCTCACGGTCGCGATCGGGTTCGAGGGTGGCACCGTCGTGCAGCCTCAGCTGCCGCGCGACAGTTGGATCGTGCAGATTGCGCCTAAGGTCCTGCTCGGGATTCAGGGACTGATCGTCGCGATCGCAATCGCGGTCAGAACCTTCCTCTGGCGCAACGCCCGGGGTCGAGGCACGATCATCGCCGAGTACACGCCGCCTGGTGACTCTGATCTTCTGCTCGATGCGAACATCGTGGGTCGGCCGGCTTCGGGGCTGCCCGCCCTGTTCGTCGACTTCGCGGTGCGAGGCATTATTCGCATTATCGACACCGATCCAGGGGACTCGATCGGCAACGACCGCCAACGGTTCTCGCTCGAATTCGTGTCGAACGGCGATGCATCCGCGCGGGAGACCGCTGTGCTCAAGGCGTTGTTTGGCAAGGGGGCCGATCCGGGGAAGCGGGTGAACCCGGGCTCGATCTCAGCGAGCACCGGAGCGAGCCTGTATGGCCTTGCCGCGTCGACCTCGAGTTATGCAATCTCGCACGGGCTCAGGGCTGAACAGACCAGCGCAGCCTCGAAGCATCTCGGGCGCGCAGCATTCTGGACGCTCGCAGCATTCGTGCCCGTGTGGATCTGGGCTTCATTCGCCGACGTGCTTGACGGCTCGGTAGTAATCCCGGCTTTGGGCGCGGTCGCCCTGTGGATCGCGGTGCCGATCATTCTGATCAAGCCGAAACTGCTGACGCGCAAGGGTGCCGAAGCGAAAGAGTATCTGCTCGGAATCCGCGAGTACCTCACGATCGCCGAGGCGGATCGGATGCGCGTGCTGCAGAGCCCCGAAGGTGCCGAGCGGGTCGACGCTACTGACGTAGACGCGGTGGTCAAGCTCAATGAGCGTCTGCTGCCCTACGCCGTGCTCTGGGGAGTTGAAGACCTTTGGGTGGCTGAGCTGAGTGCGCGGTACGGGAACAACACGCCAGAGTGGCTTGAAGGGGCGAGCTTCTCGTCAGGCATGCTCCGCAGTTTTGAGGCCGCCTCGACGTCGTCGGTGCGCCCGATTGTCACAGCTTCGTCATCATCCGGAAGTAGCTGGTCGTCGAGTGGCGGATCGAGTTTTTCCAGTGGATCCAGCGGTGGTGGCTTCTCCGGTGGAGGCGGTGGCGGCGGTGGCGGTGGCGGCCGCTGACGACCTTGGCCGGGGAGCCCCTAGGGCATGAGCGCCCGGATCGCAAACGCCGCATCGGTGGCGGCTGGCAGCGTCAACTGGGGAATACTCGTCGCGATGGGCGCAGCCGTAGAGAGCCCCTGAACGGTGATCGAGACGGTCGTGTCGAAGAGATACAACGCCGAGTCGAGGATCTGGTCGTCACCGTCACCCGGAGCTAGGGTCTGGAGCACGGCAGAGTACTCGGCCAGGCGATCGTCGGCAATCGAGTTAGGGAGCGACGCGTACGAGTCGATCTCTGCCTGTCGGAAGGGAATGGTCGCGAGGGTGATGCCGATCTGAGTCGCCAGATCGTCGGTCGTGTACACGCACACCAATTGGTCGTAGGCCTCCGGGATGGTCTGAGCCGTCGAGGCATCCACGTTGAAAGCGAGTCCGACAGTGAGCGAGCCTAGGGAATCGGTCACTTCGTCGCAGGTGGGCAGGTTGGCGCTCGCGCCGGAGTCTGGGGCCGACGTGGTTGGGGGGACCGGGGCATCCCCTGGCGCAACCGGATTGGACGTGCAGGCGCTGAGGGTCGCCACCAGCGCGACGGCAACAAGAGCGGCGGGAATACGACTGAACATGGATCGACCCTAACAATCTGTAGCTGAGAGTGAGGGCAGCGGGAGTGCAAGGTTTAGAGTTTTATCGGCGCGAATCAACGACGATCGCGCGCAGGAGCTACGCCACAAGCGTGAAGGGCCACCTTGTCTACTGACACTGACACTGATATCGACGAAACCGAAGCCAACCCCGCGACCCGGATCGAGACCGACTCCCTCGGCTCGCTCCCCGTTCCCGCTGACGCCTACTGGGGCATACACACGGCACGGGCACTCGAGAATTTCCCGATAACCCGCCGAGCGCTGCACGTCTACCCCGATCTGGTCATCGCCCTCGCACGGGTGAAGCAGGCCGCAGCGCGAGCCAACCTCGAACTGGGCGCGTTGGAGCCTGCGAAGGCAGCGATTATCGATCAGGTCTGCGAAGAGATCGTCCACGGGGAATTGCACCGTGAGTTCTGCGTGGGGGTAATTCAGGGTGGTGCTGGCACGTCGACGAACATGAACGCGAACGAAGTCATCGCCAATCGCGGACTCGAACTGATGGGCTACCCGAAGGGGGAGTATTCCCACCTTCACCCGATCGACGATGTCAATCGGAGCCAAAGCACCAACGATGTGTATCCAACAGCGATCAAGCTCGCGATGGTTCTGGGCACTCAACGTTTGCTTGTTGAGCACACCAAACTCATCGGGTCGTTCGCGGCCAAGGGGCGCGAATTCGCTACCGTTCTCAAGATCGGCCGCACCCAGATGCAGGATGCCGTACCGATGACTCTCGGCCAAGAATTCGCCGGATTCGCTCACACCCTGCAGGAAGACTACGACCGGCTTTCCGAGACCATCCCGTGGATGAACGAGATCAACATGGGCGCCACGGCGATCGGCACGGGAATCACCGCCGACCCACGCTACGCAGAAGCGGTGCGCAGCCATCTCGTCGAGGTCACCGGGATTGAAATGGAGACCGCCCCGAACCTCATCGAGGCAACGTCAGACGCCGGGATCTTCATGACCCTCATTGGCACCCTCAAGCGGTCAGCGGTCAAGCTTTCGAAGATTTGCAATGATCTGCGCCTACTCTCCAGCGGACCGCAGGCCGGGTTTGGGGAGATCTTCCTCCCGCCGAGGCAGGCAGGCTCGTCGATCATGCCGGGCAAGGTCAACCCGGTGATCCCGGAAGTCGTCAACCAGGTTGCGTTCAGTGTTATCGGTGCGGATGCCACAGTCACGGCCGCGGCCGAGGCCGGCCAATTGCAGCTCAACGCCTTCGAGCCGGTCATCGCGCACTCGATCCTGCAGTCGCTCATGTGGATGACGAATGCGTGCTACACCCTGAGGGTGAACTGCATCGACGGCATCACCGCCAACCTCGAACGCCTCGCGATGCAAGTCGAAACCTCAGTGGGGGTTGTGACCGCGCTCACCCCATACATCGGTTACGCGGCGGCAGCGACTCTGGCGCACGCCGCCCTGACAACCGACGCTTCGATCAAGGACCTCGTGGTTGAGGCGGGGCTCATGTCGCCGGAGAAGGTCGCGCAGGTGCTGTCACCCGAACGATTGAGTGGAATGGTGCCGCTGACCGGTCCGCTCACGATCATCAAGCCTGCGGAGGACTAACTACCGCTTCGGGCTCGCGGCAGGCTTGGCCGGGGCTGACTCAACATCGTCGGAATCGTCGAGCGCGTCCATGATGTTCTCGCGGGCCTCACCCACGCTGGCAACAGCGCTATCGACAAGCTGCTCGCCACGCTCGCGC
>JANOED010000093.1:0-3758 GCA_031413035.1 Leifsonia sp.
AGCATCCGCCAGACGATTGGGCATAGTCTCTCCAGTATGTCGATGACGACCCTCACCTACATCGGTGGACCAACCGCCATCCTCGAATACGCAGGCCTGCGCTTCGTGACGGATCCCACCCTCGACCCTCCCCAGTCTTACACAGAACCGGGCGAGACAACACTCGTGAAGACGACCGGGCCAGGACTTCAGTGGGCAGATCTCGGGATAATCGACGCCGTGCTGCTGAGTCACCACGCCCACAAGGACAACCTTGACTACGAGGGCATCGAATTGATCGCCACCGGTATCCCCACGTTCAGTACCCCGGATGCCGCGAGCGACCTGTTCGGTGGAACGGTGATCGGCCTCGACTCGTGGGAGACCCACGAACTCGGCCACGTCACAGTCACCGCGGTACCCGCGCTCCACGGACCGCCAGGCAGCGAGCCGCTCGTCGGCACGGTCACGGGCTTCGTGCTCGAATCACCGGGCGAGCCCACGGTCTACGTGAGCGGAGACAACGCCTCGCTTTCGCTCGTCGAACAGATTGCCGACCGATTCCCCGACATCGACATCGCGGTGCTCTTCGCGGGAGCAGTCAGGGTGCCCGGCATCGACGGGCTACTGACCCTGTCGGCCACGGATGCGGCAGAGGCCGCCCGCACGCTCGGTGCCTCCCGGGTCGTCGGCCTTCACGTCGAGGACTGGGAGCACTTCACCGAGAACGCCGCCGACTTTGCGGCGGCGTTCGAGGGCACCGGACTACTCGTGCCGACGCCGCGCGGGCAAACCGTTCAGCTCTAGAACGTCGCAGTGTCGGGGTCAGCGCCGACTCGCATGCCCTGATCGAGCCCGTCGATCGCCGCCATCTCAGCTGCGCTGAGTTCGAACCCGAAAACATCGAAGTTCTCGGCCATGCGCTGCCTCGAGTTCGACTTCGGGAAGACGATGATTCCGTGCTGGAGGTGCCAGCGGATCACGGCTTGGGCCGGGGTTACCCCGTGGGCTCGCGCTGCCTCGGCGACGGGAGGCATCCCGAACAGATCGTACTTGCCCTGACCGAGGGGGCCCCATGCCTCGATGGCGATCCCTTTCGAAGCGGCGTACTCGCGAAGCGGCCGCTGAGCGAACGCGGGGTGCAGTTCGATCTGATCAACGGCGGGAACGGTTCCGCTCTCACCGATAACGCGCTCAAGGTGCGGAACGTGAAAATTCGAGACACCGATTGAGGTGGTCTTGCCTGCGGCCTTCAGCTGCTCCAGCGTCTGCCAGCTCTCGAGGTAACGGTCGAGGTCGGGCCGCGGCCAGTGGATCAGGTACAGGTCGACGTGGTCGAGGCCGAGCTTCTCCAAGCTCAGATCCATTGCGTCGATCGCCGACTGGGTGCCCTGATCTGAGTTCCACAACTTGGTTGTGATGTAGAGCTCATCTCGCGGGATGCCGGCAGCCGCGATCGCACGACCCACTCCGACCTCATTGCCGTATACGGCCGCCGTGTCGATGTGGCGGTAGCCGACCTCCAGCGCGTCAGACACGATGCGCTCGGTTTCGTCGGGGTCGACCTTGAAGACGCCGAAGCCGAGCTGCGGGATGGAGGTGCCGTCGTTGAGGGTTATGCGCGGGGAGGTCATGTGTCCAGCCTACGAGGTCGGGGCTGCACACCAGCGGGGCCATAAACTGTAAGGCTCATGTCTGAGGCCATCCCCGCCATCGTCTATCCCGCCGAGCTGCCGGTCAGCCAGCGCCGGGATGACATCGCCGACGCGCTCAGCGCCAATCAGGTGATCATCGTCGCCGGGGCGACGGGCTCGGGCAAGACGACACAACTGCCGAAGATCCTGCTTGAACTAGGCAAGAAAAGCATCGGCCACACTCAACCTCGCCGGCTCGCTGCGCGCACGATCGCCGAGCGGATCGCTGAAGAGCTGGGCCAGGAGGTCGGCGCGCTCGTCGGCTACCAGGTACGGTTCACCGACCGGGTCGGACCGCAGACCCGCATCAAGTTGATGACCGACGGGATCCTGCTCAACGAGATTCATCGCGACCGCGACCTAAAGAAGTACGACGCAATCATCATCGACGAGGCCCACGAACGCAGCCTCACCGTTGACTTCCTGCTCGGCTACCTCAAGCAGTTGCTGCCTCGGCGACCCGACCTCACCGTCGTGATCACGAGCGCGACGATCGACCCCGAGAGCTTTGCAAGGCACTTTGCGGATGCCACCGGAACGCCCGCCCCGATCATCGAGGTCTCGGGTCGCACCTTCCCCGTCGAGATTCGGTACCGACCGCTGGTAGCGGAGGCCCTCGAGGCCGAGGATGCCGAGGAGGCGGCCGCCAATGCTGTGGATCGCGACTACCTCCAAGGCATCAACGACGCCCTCGACGAACTGGGCCTCGAAAGCGACGGCGACGTTCTCGTGTTTCTCTCGGGCGAGACCGAGATCCGGGATGCCGAGGACGCCATTCGTGGGCGCAACCTCCCCGGCACCGAGGTTCTGCCCCTGTACGGACGGCTCAGCTCGGCAGACCAGCATCGGGTATTCCAGCCCAGCGCGGTGGCCGGCACGCGCCGGAGGATCGTGCTGGCGACGAACGTTGCAGAGACGAGCCTGACAGTGCCCGGCATCCGCTATGTCATCGATGCGGGTACCGCCCGGATCAGCCGGTATAGCGCACGCTCGAAAATCCAGCGACTGCCGATCGAGGCGATCAGTCAGGCCAGCGCAAACCAGCGATCCGGGCGCTCGGGCCGCACGAGCGACGGCATTGCAATCCGGCTCTACAGTGAGGAAGACTTCGCGCGCCGGCCCGAGTTCACCGAGCCCGAGATACTGCGAACCAGTCTCGCGGCCGTAATCCTGCAGATGATCTCGCTTGGCCTCGGTGACATCGCGACCTTCCCGTTCCTTCAGCCCCCAGACTCCCGGGGGGTGAAGGACGGCCTCGACCTGCTGCGGGAGCTTGGCGCGATACGCGCTTCGAGCGCCTCAGCGACCGTCGAAATCACCGCCATTGGCAAACAGCTTGCCCAACTTCCGCTCGATCCCCGGCTCGCGAGGATGGTCATCGAGTCGAAGAAGCACGGCACGACCCGAGAGGTCATCGCGATCGTTGCAGGGCTGAGCATTCAAGATCCCCGTGAGCGACCGCTCGACAAGCGCGCGCAAGCCGACCAGCAGCATGCTCGCTTCACCGACCCCACGAGCGACTTCCTGAGCTTGATAAACCTGTGGAACCATCTCGAGGAGAAGCGCCAGGAGCTGAGCGGCAACGCGTTCAGGCGCATGGTCAAGTCGGAATACCTCAACTACCTCAGGGTGAGGGAGTGGCAGGACGTCTACCGCCAGCTCACAAGGGTGGCCAAGCCGCTCGGGCTGGCCATCGGCGAGGCGCAGGCGAATCCTGACGGGGTGCACCGCTCCCTGCTCGCGGGACTGCTGAGTCACATCGGGCTGCGCGATCTGGCCAAGAAGGACTACGTCGGCGCCCGCCAGTCGCGGTTCGTGATCTTCCCGGGGTCGGCGCTCGCCAAGAAGCAGCCCGCGGCGATCATGAGCGCTGAGCTGGTTGAAACCAGCCGCCTGTTTGCCCGCACGAATGCGGCCATAGATCCCGCCTGGGCGGAGTCGATAGCCGGTGACTTGGCCAAACGCAGCTACTCCGAGCCGCACTGGGAGAAGCGCCAAGGGTCAGTGGTCGCGTACGAGCGCGTGACGCTCTACGGGGTGCCGATCATCCCGAAGCGCAGGGTGCAGTTCTCGAAGATCGATCCC
>JANOED010000094.1:0-6678 GCA_031413035.1 Leifsonia sp.
AGAGCGACCACCACCTCCCGCGCGTTCTCACGCGCGAGCAGATCGGCGGCATCCTCGATAAGGCTGCCGACCGCGCGGACACCGGGGATCCGGTCGCCATTCGGGATGCCGCCATCATCGAGTTGCTCTACGCGTCGGCCCTGCGCGTGAGTGAGCTGACCGGCCTCAGCCTCGGCGATGTCGACCTGGGACGCCTCACGGTGCGCGTGCTTGGCAAGGGCTCGAAGGAGCGGGTCGTGCCGTTCGGCGTTCCAGCGAAGACCGCACTCGGTCGCTGGCTGGAGATCAGGCCCACGATCGCCGAAGACCCGCGGGCATTCTTCGTTGGTGCGAAGGGGCAGGCACTCACGAGTCGCACCGTGTACGAACTCGTGTCGATCTTGCTTGCGACGGTTCCGGGTGCGGGGCCGGCCGGTCCGCACACCCTTCGCCATACGGCCGCCACCCACCTACTCGACGGCGGCGCCGACCTTCGCGGCGTGCAAGAACTTCTCGGCCATGCGAGCCTCGCGACGACACAGCTGTACACCCACGTGTCGACCGAGCGGTTGCGGGAGAGCTACCGGATGGCGCACCCTAGGGCGTGAAGGCGCCGAGCTGCTGCCTAAGGAAGCTGCGTCCGGTACACCACAATGACCCGCTCAAGGTACGCGGCGATCGTCTTCTGCTCGGTCTCGGAGAATTCGTCGAGCACGCCGTCGATCCCCGCGATCATCGGCATGAGTGTGCCCATCGCACGCGCGATCGACTTGGGTGCGGGCACGACCAGCACACCACGCCGGTCGGTCGGGTGCTGCGCGCGACTCACGTGCTCGACCGCGACGAGCCGATCGACGACGGCAGTGACGGCGGCTGTACTTATTCCGAGCCGTCGCGCGAGTTCGGTCGGCGAGAGCGGCCCGCTCATGATGAGGTGCTCCATCGCCTGCAGGTCGGTCGGATTGACCGATAGCTCGCGTCCCACGTGCGCCTCGAACTCGTCGGTGACGTCGATGATCTCCCGGAGCAGCGCTGTAGGCGGCCGCGACGCAAAGCGCGGTGCCTCGTCAGGCTGGTTTGTCATGACGCTAGTTTAGCGCTATGTTCTTCGAGGAGTTAGCAGCTAACTAATCTAGAGAAATCGGAACACCCTCAGCCATGCACCGGATTACGACCTTCATTACCGCGCGCCGCACATCCTGGATCGTTCTAGTCGTAGCCCTCCTCGGCGCCGGAGCACTTTTCGCTGTTGGTTCCGGATCGACCGGCGAGACTTCTCCGGGAGTCGGCCTGCCGGCATCCGCAGAGTCGGCGCGCGCCGCCGCAGCTCAGGAAGACCTCCCGAGTGCAGAATCGACCAGCGCCCTTCTCGTCTTCAGTCGCGATGGCGCGGAGCTGACCGACAACGACATCGAGGCGGTTACCGCCGCGACATTCGAGCTCGCTGAATTGTCGCTCGACGACTTCGTGCCCCCGCCCACGGTCTCCGATGACGGAACCGCCGCTCTTGTAGTCGTACCCCTGGAGATCCTCGACGACGTCGAGGCCCAAGCCGAACGCGCCGACGAGCTGCGCTCGATCGCGAACGCCGACCTGCCGTCCGGGCTCACGGCGCTCCTCACCGGAGCCGAGGGGTTCGCTGTGGACATCGCGGCGGTGTTCGAGGGTGCCGACTTCACCCTCTTGCTCACCACCGTGATCGTGGTCGCGGTTCTGCTCCTCATTACCTACCGCAGCCCGTGGTTGTGGCTCGTGCCGCTGGTCGTCGTGGGCATCGCCGACGGTCTTGCCAGCATCGCTGCGACCCGCGTCACGAGTCTCGTCGGCATCACACTGGATGCCTCGGTGACCGGCATTCTCTCGGTGCTGGTATTCGGTGCCGGAACCAACTACGCACTTCTGCTGATCGCGCGCTACCGGGACGAGCTGCGACTCGTTGAAGACCGTAGAGACGCCATGGCACGCGCCCTGCGTGGTGCTGGCCCCGCGATCATCGCGAGCGGCAGCACGGTCACGCTGGCGCTACTGACCCTCGCGTTCGCGCAGCTCGAGGGCAACCGTGCCCTCGGCATCGCCTGTGCGGTCGGTGTGGTTGTCGCGATGATCTTCGCCCTCTTCGTGCTCCCGGCCGCTCTCGTGCTCTTCGGGCGCGGACTGTTCTGGCCGTACATCCCACGCTTTGGCAGCGAGGGCAGCATGCAGCGTGGCTTCTGGTACAGCCTCGGCACGCGCGTGTCGAAGCGTCCCATCCCGGTGGCGATCGCAGGCGCGCTCGTGCTGGCGGTTCTCGCCCTTGGGGCAACTCAGGTCACCGTCGGCCTTTCACAGACCGAGCGCTTCACTCAGGTTCCCGAGGCGGTGGTCGGCCAAAACATCATCGCCGAGACCTTCTCCGCGGGCAGCGGATCGCCAACGGTCATCATCACGAACGCCGACTTCGTTGACGAGGTGGCAGAGACTGCCGAAGCCGTCGACGGCGTGGACACCGTGACAATCGGCGAAACCAACGACGTGATCACTCAGGTGAACGTGGTTCTGGATGCCGCCGCAGAAACTCCCGAGGCCTTCGCCACAGTCGAGGCACTGCGCGCCGCCATGCTCGACATTGAGGGAGCCGACGCGCTGGTGGGCGGACTCGACGCGCAGGCACTCGACGTGCAAGTTGCCCAGAAGGCCGACCAGAATCTCGTGATTCCGCTGATCCTCGTGCTGGTATTCCTCGTGCTCGTGATTCTGTTGCGCGCTCTGGTCGCACCCGTGTTGTTGCTAGCGACCGTCGTCGCGTCGTTCTTCGCGAGCCTGGGAGCGAGCTGGCTGCTGTTCCAGTCGGTGTTCGGATTCCCGGCGATTGACACCAACGTCGTCTTGTTCAGCTTCCTGTTCTTGGTGGCTCTCGGTGTCGACTACAACATCTTCCTGGTGACCCGTGCACGCGAGGAGGCAGCCGAACACGGCACGAGAACGGGCATGGTGCGGGCGCTAGCCGCGACCGGTGGGGTAATCACGAGCGCGGGCATCCTGCTTGCCGCGGTATTCGCGGTGCTCGGGGTTCTGCCTCTGATCACGCTCACGCAAATCGGCATCATTGTGTGCATCGGTGTACTCCTCGACACCCTGCTCGTTCGCACCGTGATAGTGCCGTCGCTCGCGTTCATCACGGGTGAGAAGTTCTGGTGGCCCGGGCGCGCGATGTCGATCGCCGCAGAAGTGCGAACGACCGGCTCGGGAGCCTAAAGGCCGGCCGCCCTCGGTTGGGTTCGGGTACCTGGCCGGGGGCGCGCCATTGTTCCGCGCGGATGTTCGGCGCGCACCGTTGCTTCGGGCGCCAATCACGCGGCGCTCACCCAGCGTGCTAACTCCGCGCTCGCTCGCCGATCGCGGCCCGGTCAGCGATCTCGACAATGCGCCGTTCGCGCGTCGGTGCGGTCTTGGCGAAGGCAAGCCACTCCAGGTGGGAGCGCCGCACCGATTTCGGAAAAGCCTCCCAGATCTGGCGTGCGCCTGGCCGAGCCGTCAGGGCGTCGAGCAGATCGTCGGGAACCTCAAGTCGCTCGACCGCGTCGAGGATCGTCCACGACCCGTCTGCCTGGGCCGCCTCGATCACCGCGAGCCCGGCTGGCGCGATCAGTCCCGCGGCGAGCAGTCGCTCGACTCGCACCTTGTTGGTTGCGGCCCACGCGGACCCGCGCTTTCGAGGGCTGACCCAGATCATCGTTCGCTCGTCGTCGAGACGCTGCGTGCGCCCATCGACCCACCCGAAGCAGAGTGATTGCTCTACCAAGCTTTCGTACGGGATCGCCGGTCGCCCGGTACCCGACCGCCACGACACCAGAAAAACTCCGGTGGGGCGGGTGTGATTCTCCTCGAGCCAAGCACGCCACTGCTCGGTTGTCTCGAGCTGAACGCGCGGCGCATCGTCGACGAAACCCATGGCGGCATTGTTGCACCAACCTCAGGCATCGCACCGACCTCCGTCATCGCATCCACCTCCGGCATCGCTCGAGTCGGCCACAGCACGGAGGCAGGGATGCCACCTAACCAAGCCATTGGCGACACATACTCGCCGTCGACCCGCACGCCGACGTGCACACACACGGTCACGCAGTGTCCGGCAAGCACCGTGCCGACGACCTGCCCGCGCGAGACGGCATCACCGGCGGCGACCGTTGCCGCGACCGGTTCGAAGCTCGAGATCACCCCGTCGCCGTGTCTGATCGACAGCACCGGGCGGTCGACGACGACCCCAGCGAAATGCACGATGCCCCCCGCGGGCGCGTACAGGATCGCGCGGGGGGCGCGAATGTCGAGACCGCGATGCCCAGCAGCGTAGGGCGTCGGGGGAGCGAGGTACTGTCGCGCGATCGAGCGCGGCGGGTCGACCGGCCAGCGCCACGCGCCGGCGGCAGCCTCGAGCGGGGTGAGTGGGGCGGCGGCCGGCATGCTCACGAGGAGCATGACGAGGGCGAGAGCGCGGAGCATCCATCGATCATTCGCGCCTGCAACCAAGCCGTGTACGGCCGGTTGTTCATCTGCGGATAACCCGGCTGAGCCCTGACGCCGAGGGAGCGGTGGTACTATTTTCCTTAGCACTTCGGGCAACCGAGGTGACTACGCGTGCCCTTAGCGCTCCATCGGGAGTGCGGCCACCTCCATCAGTCCTCGGGAAACCGGGGAGGACGTGTGCCCGGGCACCAGGTTCCGTGGCCGCCCGGCAACGGAAAACCAACTGAGAATAGGCCGCTGCTCGTGAGCAGTGTGCCGAGAAGGAGCACGGCCATGGCCGTTGTAACAATTCGCCAGCTGCTCGACAGCGGCGTTCACTTCGGGCACCAGACCCGTCGCTGGAACCCCAAGATGAAGCGCTTCATCTTCACTGAGCGTTCCGGCATTTACATCATTGACCTCCAGCAGTCGCTCGCCTTCATCGACAAGGCCTACGACTTCGTCAAGGAGACCGTGGCGCACGGCGGCACGATCCTGTTCGTCGGCACCAAGAAGCAGGCCCAGGAGACGATCGCGGAGCAGGCGCTTCGCGTCGGCCAGCCCTACGTCAACCAGCGTTGGCTCGGTGGACTGCTCACCAACTTCCAGACGGTCTCGAAGCGTCTCGCGCGCATGAAGGAGCTCGAGGAGCTCGACTTCGAAGACAGCGCCAAGAGCGGCTTCACCAAGAAAGAACTGCTCATCAAGAAGCGCGAGCTCGACAAGCTGCACAAGTCGCTCGGCGGTATCCGCAACCTCACGAAGACGCCGAGCGCGATCTGGGTTGTCGACACCAAGAAGGAGCACCTCGCCATTGACGAGGCGCGCAAGCTCGGCATCCCGGTCATCGGGATCCTCGACACCAACTGCGACCCCGACGAGGTTCAGTACCCGATTCCGGGTAACGATGACGCGATCCGTTCCGTCGGCCTGCTGACCCGCATCATCGCGGATGCCGCAGCCGAGGGCCTCATCCAGCGTCACCAGAAGCCCGAGGAGGGCTCCGAGATCGAGCCGCTGGCCGCGTGGGAAGCCGAGCTTCTCCAGGCGTCAGAGACTCCGTCCACCACGGCTGAGAAGATCGAGGCCGTTGATGGCGCCGTATCCGGTACTCCGGATGCCGCGGCCGTCGCAGAGGTCGTTGCTGCAACCGTTCCCGTCGAGGAGAACGACGCTGACGCGCTGGTCGCGGAGCACGAAGCCGCCGCTGACGCGACGATCGTGCCCGAGCACCACCTCGAGTCTGACGCGGAGACCGAAGCCAAGATCGAGGCCGAAGCCACCGACGCCGAGCAGAAGCCCGTAGCCAAGGCCAAGGCTGCCCCGAAGGCCGCAGCAGCACCGAAGCCCGCAGCCAAGTAAGTCCACTTTCCACAACTAGCTAGTTAGGAACAGTACCGTGGCAGATTTCAGCCTCGAAGACCTCAAGACCCTGCGCGAGCGCCTCGGCACCGGCATGGTCGACAGCAAGAACGCGCTCGTTGAGGCGGGTGGTGACCTCGAGAAGGCCACCGAGATCCTGCGCCTCAAGGGGGCCAAGTCGAACGCGAAGCGAAGCGACCGTTCCACGAGTGAGGGCCTTGTTGGTGCGGTCGAGTCCGCGACGGCGACCACGCTCATCGAGCTCGCCTGTGAGACCGACTTCGTGGCCAAGAGCGAGAAGTTCATCGCACTCGGCAACGTCGTGCTTCAGGCTCTCGCCGACTCGGGTGCCGAGACGGTTGATGCCGCTATCGCGACGAAGGCGGGCTCCGGCACGGTCGAGTCGGCCATCTCCGACGAGGCCGCAATCCTCGGCGAGAAGATCGAGCTGCGTCGTATTGCACGCATCCCCGGCAACAAGTTCGCTGTGTACCTGCACCGCACCAGCAAGGACCTGCCTCCGCAGGTCGGCGTTGTTGTCGCGTTCGAGGGTGACGACGCGGAGACTATCCGCAGCGTTGCCCAGCACATTTCGTTCGCCGACCCGCAGTACCTGACTCGCGACGAGATCCCGGCCGAGACGGTCGAGAATGAGCGTCGTATCGTCGAGGAGATCAGCCGCGGCGAAGGGAAGCCCGAAGCCGCGCTTCCGAAGATCGTTGAGGGTCGTGTGGCCGCGTTCTTCAAGCAGGTCGCACTGCTCGACCAGGACTACGCCAAGGACAACAAGGTGTCCGTGGGTAAGGTTCTGAGCGACGCGGGCCTCAAGGTCACCGGATTCGCCCGCTTCAAGGT
>JANOED010000095.1:0-2726 GCA_031413035.1 Leifsonia sp.
CTCCAGTCGGGCCCGCCACCACGCCGCGCGATCCTCGGGTGCCGCATGCTCGTCGAGCAACTCGAGGCTGGGCACGATGCGCCGCACGGCGATGCGGCCGTCGACGGGCAGGAGGGGGGCATCCGTCACGTCGGCGCCGAAAAAGGCTGCCGTGCCCAGCCCGCAGTCGAAGTCGAGCTGATCGAGGGCTGCGGCCAGATGCAGACCCATCGAGATGCCGATCGAGGTGTCGGGCGCGCTCGTCACGACCACCGGCAGCCCGGCCACCCGCACGAGCGAGAGCGCGGCGGCGAGTCCGCCCAGCGGCTGCGCCTTGATGATCAGGATGTCAGCGGCCCCCGCTCGCGCGACGGCAAGCGGATCATCGGCCTTGCGCACACTCTCGTCAGCGGCGATCGGGATGCCCATGTATTTCACCCGCTTACGCACCTGCGCGAGCTCGTCGATGCTGAAGCACGGCTGTTCGACATACTCGAGGTCAAACTCGGCGAGGGCGTGAATCGCGTGCTCAGCCTCGTCGACGTTCCACGCGCCATTGGCGTCGATGCGGATGCGGCCCTCGGGGCCGAGTACTGCACGTGCGGCTGCGACGCGAGCCGTGTCATCCGCGAGGGTCTGACCGGGCTCGGCGACCTTGATCTTTGCCGTGCGGCACCCGGGGAAGCGCGCCAGAATCGCGGGCACTTCGTCGGCGGCAACCGCCGGGAGGGTCGCGTTCACCCACACCTCGTCGCGAACGATGGCGGGAGCTGGGTTCCACCCGAAGTCGATCGCTGCCCGCAACCAAGTCGAAGCCTCGGTGTCGGCGTAGTCGGGGAATGGCGAGAACTCGGTCCAGCCTTGGGGTCCCTCCAGCAGCAGCGCCTCCCGCCGCTCGATTCCTCTGAACCGGGTAGACAGGGGCAAGGTCACCACACGCGCGGAGGCGAGCAGGTCGTCAAGTGAGGGCTGCATCCGACCAGTCTGGCAAGGTGCGGGTCGATTAGGGTGATTCTCGTGACCGACCCGCAGGCGCTGGAGAAGGCACCGATCAAGGTCGTGCCGATCTACTTCGACGAGCCGTTGAAGACCCAGCCGGTCGACGTTGCGGATTCCGCCCCCGAACCCCCGCGCGAGAAGACCCCCCTCATCGGCGCTCTCGCCGTGGGAGTTGCCCTCGGATCGGCGGTGCTGCAGGCCGTGGCGATAGCCGTGGCGACGGGTGGGGATTACCTCTTCTCCACCGTTCTCGCCTACCTCGCGATCGGATTCTCGGTGCTCGCGATCGCGGGAGGAGTTGTCGCGATCGTGCTCGATCGGGGTCGCCGGTTGGGCATCATCGCGCTCGCCGCGGGAGTTCTCGCCAACCCGTTTGTGCTGCTCCTGCTGTTGAGTGGGCTAGGGAGTTTGACGACCTGAACGCCGTTCTGACCCCCGGCGGGAATAGTTCCTGAGTGCATGCGTTTGCATAGATAGCACCGATCGGAAGGGGAACACCATGACCGTCATGACCCAGGGACTACATCACGTCACCGCCATCGCGGGCGCGCCGCAGCGCAACATCGACTTCTACGTGAGCGGACTCGGCCTGCGCCTGGTCAAGAGAACCGTCAACTTCGATGACCCCGGTACCTACCACCTGTACTACGGCGACGAGGCAGGTCGACCCGGTTCGCTCATCACGTTCTTCCCGTGGCGAGGAATCCGGCAAGGCCGGGTTGGGGCCGGTCAGTCCACCTCGACCGCCTTCTCCGTACCGGCCGGCAGTCTCGGCTGGTGGACAGAGCACTTCGGCGCGCTCGGCGCTGACTCCCGCATCACCTCCGAGTCCAGTTCGGAGGAGCGGCTGCTGGTGAGTGACCCGGACGGTTTGCAGATCGAGCTGGTCGCGACATCCGCCGCCGACCCTCGTGACCCGTGGGACTCGGCCAGTGTGCCCGCTGAGTACGCGATTCGCGGGCAGCACTCCTCGGTGCTCACCGTGCGCGACCCCGAGCGCACGATCGCGCTGCTCGTGAACGATCTCGGACTTGAACTCGTCGAACAGACCGGCTCGCGCACTCGCCTCGCGGCTGGCGACGGCTCAGCCGGGACCATCGTCGACGTCATCGGCTCCTCGCTCGCGCCCGACGGCCTCGGCGCCGGCGGAACCGTGCACCACATCGCCTTCAGGGTGCCCGACCACGCCACCCAGCAGGCCTGGCGCGAAGAACTCGTGTCGAAGGGTCACCAGGTCACGGGCATCCTCGACCGGCAGTACTTCACTTCGATCTACTTCCGTGAGCCCGGCGGCGTGCTGTTCGAGATCGCGACCGACACACCCGGCTTCGGCATCGATGAGCCGCTGCTCGAACTGGGGCGTTCTCTCAAACTTCCGCCGTGGCTCGAGCCGAACCGCGAACAGATCGAGCACTCGGTTGCTCGCATCACCCTGCCCGACGAGAACAACCCCGCGATGGCGCCAGCATGACCGCTGAACCGGGTCCGGGCCTAAACGCGTGGCCGCACGTCTTCACTGAGGGTGCGGCCGACTCGCCAGTGCTGATCTCGCTGCATGGCACCGGCGGCACCGAGAACGATGGCGCCGGGCTGGCTCGGGAACTCGCGCCCACCGCGGGAGTTCTCGCGCCGCGAGGGCGGGTGAGTGAGCAGGGCGCGAACCGGTGGTTCCGGCGTCTGGCCGAGGGAGTGTTCGATGTCGACGACGTCGAGTTTCGCGCCGACGAGCTCGCGGCTCTGATCCGTGA
>JANOED010000096.1:0-5913 GCA_031413035.1 Leifsonia sp.
CCCAGCAGCTCGGAATCGGGTACTCGACGGCGCGGGAGTATCTGGATCGCATCCGCGTGAAGTACATCGAGGTGGGTCGCCCGGCGCCGACCAAGGTCGACCTGCTCAGGCGCGCAGTCGAGGATGGCATCCTGCCTGGACTCGATCCGGATGGCGGAGATGCCCGCTAGCGCGACCACCGCAGTCGCGCCCGCCCTTCCGAAACAGCAGCGGAATCCGATCAGCCGCAAGCAGGTCGAGAACGTGTTCGCGCGATCAGTCGCGGTCTTCGGCCTCGTGTTCGGGGCACAGACCGTGCCGTGGCTCCTAGGTCAGCTCGACGAGGCGCACCCGGCGTGGCTGTGGGTCGTGGTGCCCGCTCTGTTTGGAACTCTGGTGATCGTCGCCATTACCTCCTTCGCGCAGGTCGGCGTGAAACAGACCCACGCACTCTTCGCGGTGCTGTACTTGGCCGCGTTAGTTACGTGGCCGCTGGCGATCCTTGCCGAGGCCGAGGTATTCGACGGCATCCATTGGCTCAACTACTTGATCACGGTGGCTACCGCGATGGCGGCGATCGCGTTCTCACCCCTGGTCGCCGGTATCTATCTGTTCGCCTGCCCCGCGTTTTACGTCGTCATCCGTGGCACCCCGCTGGGCGGCGGGGCCCCATGGGAGCTCGCGATTCTCGAGGGGTTCTACGCGGTCATCTTGGGTGGTGCGATTCTGATCATCCTGACGATGCTGAGACAGGCCGCCAGTTCGGTAGACAGCGCGCAAGCCACCGCTCTCGACCGGTACTCCCACGCTGTTCGTCAGCACGCCACCGAGGTCGAGCGGGTTCAGGTTGATTCGATCGTGCACGACAGCGTGCTCACGACGTTCATCTCAGCGGCCAAGGCAAAGACCCCCCAGGCTCAACAATTGGCCGCGACGATGGCAGCGAACACCATCGGCTACCTGACGGACGCCGCCGCCGCGACACCCGACGACGACACAATGATCAGGCTCAGCACCTTGGTCGATCGCATTGCCGAGACTGCCGAAACCTACGGCGCAGCCTTTGATCTGCGGATACGCGGCGTGGGCACGCGGTCCATCCCGACCCAAGCAGCCGAGGCGGTGTTTTCCGCTGCTTCTCAAGCCATGGTCAACAGCTCGATGCATGCGGGCGAGCGAGGAGTTGAGCGGTGGGTTGCTGTGCGAGGCGTAACTCCCGCAGGAATTGAGGTCGTGGTAGGCGACAGCGGGTCGGGCTTCGACTTCGCTCAGATTCCCGACGGTCGCCTCGGAGTGCGGGTCTCGATCATCGAACGACTGTCCAACGCTGGTGGCCGCGCGGTGATCGACTCCACCCCTGGCGCCGGAACCGTCGTCACCCTCCGCTGGCCGAGCCCCGACAGCACGTCTGCAACCGCTGCGGGAATTGCCGCCGTCGATGGTCGCGCCTCATGAACATCGGCGTTCCTCGCTACCTCGTGGTCGGGCTCGCTGCCGGCTTCTCCGCATACCTGCTCGTGTTGGCGCTGTACACGATCGATGTACCACGCAATCCTGTTCCGGTTTTCGTGGCCATGGGATTGTTCGCCGTCGCGACGACTATCTCGCTCTTGCCGACCGGCCCGAAGCGAATGCCGATCTGGATGGCCGCTTTCAACTTCGCGGTTGTCGTCGCGATCACGCTGCTGGTTGCTGGCCAACTCGACTTCGGGCGACCGGGGGGAACAGGGTACGCCAGCTGGTACGTCGCAGCAAGCGGCATCCTGCTCACTATCACGTCAACGCGCGGTAGGAACACGTTCGCATGGTTGGGGATCGGATTTCTGGTGGTCCACACGATAACCATCGTCGGGCCCGCGGGCCCCGCCGGACTCTTCAGCTTGGGAATTGTCGGGAGCGCCTCGTGGGTCGCTGTCTCTCACGTCACGAGCACGGCTCTCAGCAAGGCCTCCAAGGATGCCCAGCGGTTCGCACTCGCCGAGCGTGAGGCCACAGACTGGCAGGCCGCGCAGGAGGCCCACGTGCAGGAGCGGCAGTTGCGCCTGGGCCAGACGAGTGCGATGGCGCTCGAGATGCTCCGCACCATTCAAGAGAACAATGGCCGGCTAACCGAGGCGCAGCGCCAAGAGTGTCTGCACCTCGAGGGGGCGATCCGAGATGAGATTCGAGGCCGCAAGCTCCTGAACGACGCCGTTCGCGAAGAGGTGATGAGTGCGCGCCGTCGCGGCGCGACCGTCACGCTCCTCGATGAGGGTGGTATCGATGATCTCAGCGACGACGATCTTGATCGCGTGCTCAACCGTCTCGCGCTCGCCATTCACGACACCGACGCAGACAAGGTGATCGCGCGCACAGTTCCCGAGGGATCTGTGGTCGCGATCACTGTGGTCGGACTGCGCAGCTCAGGCGACACCCAAGCGGTCGCACTCGGGCAAGAGTCACTGGAGGAAGACGAAGTCGACTTGTGGCTGGAAATCCCGAGGACCGTCTAGAGGCTTCGCACGAGAAGCGTTTCCGGGTCAGGGCGATAACCCGAATATCGCCCTGACCCGCCCCCAACGCGATTGGCCTGCTTACCCTAGTCGGCCAATCGTTGGTGGTGCCTACTGAGAGACACCGTGCACTCACTAGTGTCGTCGCACTCAAGCACATCGAACAGTCGTCACTTTGGGGGACTGTTGGGGGACAGGTCGAGCCGCGAGGGGTTCAAAGGCGTTGACTTTCCGGGAGAGCACATCTTTGCGACAACGGAATCAGGGGTACAAATTGCGCTTGACCCGTGGAATCCGAAGGGAAATCAAGGTGGAACGGTCTGTACGCTCTGCGTAACGTGCGGAATCAGTTGTGCGACGGTGTCAATTCCGCTCTTTCCCGCGTATGTACCCCGTTTGGGGGGTGTAATCAGCTAAAAACCGCGCCAAGCCCCGGCACCGGGTGTCAGTGCGCCCCGAAGCGGTCGTTGGCTGCGCTCCCAGGCAGAAACAGTCGGTGCAGCGACGACACGTTGATCTGCAGCCAACTCATCGAGAGCCGCCTGGATCACCGCGGTGACCGCGGCAATTTCATCGACGGTCGCGCTCGCGGTGACGATACGAAACCTGGTATCCGGCTCGCTCACAGCGGGATGTTTCCGTGCTTCTTCGGCGGCAAAGTCGCACGCTTGGTCCGCAGCGCTCGCAAAGCCTTGATCACTGCCACTCTCGTTGCAGCCGGCTCGATGACTCCGTCGAGTTCGCCGCGCTCGGCGGCAAGGAACGGGGATGCCACGTTGTAGGTGTACTCGTTGGCGAGTCGGGTTCGTACCGCAGCCACATCTTCGCCGGCTTCCTCAGCGGCCTTGATCTCGCCGCGGTAGAGGATATTGACGGCGCCCTGCCCACCCATGACTGCGATCTCGGCGGTTGGCCACGCGTAGTTCAGGTCGGCACCCATCTGCTTGGACCCCATCACGATGTATGCACCGCCATAGGCCTTGCGCGTGATGACGGTGACCAAGGGAACTGTGGCTTCGGCGTAGGCGTACAGCAGTTTCGCGCCTCGACGGATGACACCAGTCCACTCCTGATCGGTGCCCGGAAGGTAGCCGGGCACATCAACCAGGGTGAGAATCGGGATGCTGAACGCATCACAGAAACGCAAGAAGCGTGCGGCTTTCTCTCCAGCTTCGATATTGAGCGTGCCCGCCATCGCCTGTGGCTGATTGGCGATCACGCCCACAGTACGGCCCTCGACCCGACCAAACCCGACGACAATGTTCGGGGCGTAGAGCGGCTGGGTTTCGAGGAAGTCCCCGTGGTCGACGATGTGCTCAATGATGGTTTTCACGTCGTAGGGCTGGTTGGGGCTGTCGGGGATGATCGAGTTGAGTCGGCGGTCGTCGTCGGTGATCTCTAGGTCGATCTCGCTCTCGTACACAGGCTGCTCAGCGAGGTTGTTATCTGGCAGGAAACCGATCAGGGTGCGCGCGTAGTCGAGCGCATCATCCTCGTCACTCGCCAGGTAGTGGGCGACCCCGGAGATCGTGTTGTGGGTGAGGGCGCCGCCGAGTTCTTCCATTCCGACGTCTTCGCCGGTGACGGTCTTGATCACGTCAGGGCCGGTCACGAACATCTGACTGGTCTTGTCGACCATAATCACGAAGTCGGTCAGCGCGGGGGAGTACACAGCGCCGCCGGCGGCAGGACCCATGATGATGGAGATCTGGGGGATGACTCCCGAAGCCGCAGTATTGCGCCTGAAGATTTCGCCGTACTTGCCCAGGGCGACGACGCCCTCCTGAATGCGAGCACCACCCGAGTCGAGCATGCCAATGATCGGGACGCCCGTCTTGAGGGCGTGATCCATGACCTTAATGATCTTCTCGCCGGCGACCTCACCGAGGGAACCACCGAAGATCGTGAAGTCTTGAGAGTAGACGGCGACTTGCCTGCCGTGGATGGTTCCCAGCCCGGTCACGACGGCATCGCCGTAGGGACGGTTCTTCTCCATGCCGAAAGCGTGCGTGCGGTGACGCACGAACTCGTCGAGTTCGACGAACGACCCGTGATCGAGCAGCTGATCGATGCGCTCCCGCGCAGTCTTCTTGCCCTTAGCGTGCTGCTTCTCGACCGCGGCCTCACCGCTCGCCGTAACCGCCTCGTGGTAACGCACCTTGAGATCTGCGATTCGACCCGCCGTCGTGTACAGGTCGGGGTTGTGTGGGGTCGTCTGCTCAGTCACGCCAGCCACTTTACCTTCCGGGTGGCTCCGTTGCCCGGCGGCAGGCTCAGGGGCGCGCGAACGCCGCGTCGGTCGCGAAGAGGTAGTTGCGGGTCGCGAGCGTGATCTCGCTCGTCGGTGCCCATGCTTCGTCCTGCCACGTGTACATCGCGTAGTCAGGCCAGCGCTCGAGAATCGAGGTCGCAAAGCGATTCGCGGACTGACCGTAGCGGGCGAGGTGGCGGTCCTCAATCTCTAGGAGCAGGCTCGGTCGATCGGTATCGATTGTGGCGGCGGCGCCGAGGACCACCTGCGGTTCGAAACCCTCGACATCCACCTTGATGAACGCGACTCGTGGGATCCCGTGGTTGGCGACCCACGCATCGATCGACGTGATCGCAGTTCGCCACTGCTGAGTTCGCTCACCAGCTTTCGGCAGTGCGGCGCCCTCGGTGACGTGCGCGTGTCCATAAATGGGGAACCCGTATTTCAGGGGCAGTCGCATAGTGCGCTCACCCGCGATCGGGCCTACTGCCGACGCGTTGACGCTGATCTGTTTCGCTCCGATGAGAAGCCTCAGTGCGCGCAGGGTGCGCTGCTGTCGCGGGTGCGGCTCGAACGAGTCGACACGCCCGGTCTTGCCCACTAGATGCGCCAAAGGCAGCGTGTACATGCCGTGGGCCGCCCCGACGTCGATAACGCTGTCGCCCGATCGCACTATCGCGGCGAGCCCGCGAAGCTCGGGCTCGGCCCACTTGATCCGGGTCGCCAGGTGCATGACGCGCTTCGCGAGGTGCGGCCTCACGGCCGCCTGCGGTGAATACAGGGTCTTGGGGTAAGCGTCTGTCGTCACGGATTCTCTTCCTGGGTAGACCGGGCTGTATCCCTGCGCCAATCGTAGTGGTGCCCGGCGCTAGCCTGTGGACATGAAGGTGCCATTGAGCCGCAAGATTGCGCACGACCTCGACCTGCTGCCCGAGGCGGGATCGACAAACGCAGAACTGGTCGCACGGGCGCTCGCCGGCGGCCTGAACGACTTCACTGTCGTGGCAACCACAAGCCAGACCGCAGGACGAGGGCGTCTCGATCGCGAGTGGGTCGCGCCGCCGGGTCGCACGATCGCGGTCTCAGTGCTCCTCGCGCCGGGCGAGCTGCCGGGCGAGCGGTGGGGATGGATGCCCCTGCTCGCCGGTCTCGCGATGACCAGAGCCGTGGCATCCCTCGTGCCCGACCGCA
>JANOED010000097.1:0-9623 GCA_031413035.1 Leifsonia sp.
CGTATTCGGCCACCCCACTCTGAGCCGCGAAGTTCCCGCGCTCATCCAGCGCGACGGTGTCGAGACGATCGTCGTGCGCGGCCGGTCTGCCGACGACTACAACCCGGGACGCCGGGTCGCGGCCTTCGTCGATGCTGTGCACGTTCAGGGTGAGCCGCAAGCGCGAGAGTGGGCGGGGTCGTGGGTCGCGGCATCCCGTGCTCTCATCGATCCGGTCGACACTGCACCCGATGTCAACGCCGATGCTGGCACTCATGCCAAGAGCGAGCTTGCCGCGGTGCGCGCGCCGGTCACCCGTCGCGCCCTCGTTGAGGCCGTCTGGCGCGCTACGTGGCCGGGGGATCGACTCGTGCTCGGGGCGTCGCGCCTCATTCGAGAAGCCGACAAGGTCGTCACGGGCAAGAAGATTCCCGTTCACGCCAACCGCGGACTCGCCGGCATCGACGGCACGATGTCGACCGCGTTGGGCATCGCGCTGGCTAGCCAGGCTGATGGCGCGAGCGGCACCACTCGCGTGCTCGTGGGCGACTTGACGTTTCTGCACGACGTTGGCGCGTTGCTGTTCGGGGTCGGCGAGGCGCAGCCCCGCATCCAGATCATCGTCGGCAACGACGAGGGCGGCACAATCTTCGACGCGCTCGAGGTCGCTCAGACTGCGGGCGCTGGCTACGACCGGGTGCTGCTGGCGCCGCAGCAGGCCTCAATCCCGCGCCTGGCCGAGGCCTACGGCTGGGACTACGTGCGCGTCGAGACCCGCGGCGCTCTCGATCAGGCGCTGACGGCATCCGTTCGCCCGCTGATCGTGGAGGTACCTCTTCCGCGGGAGTAGGTTGGGGCGCATGAGCGCACTCGAGCCCGTCACTGCCGACTTCGACCTCGCACGCGTCGACCCCGATTCGTATCCCGGCATCGAGGGCAAGGATCAGGCGCAGAAGCAGCTCGAGGAGACCCACGACCTAGTCGGCGATCTGCAAGAGAGGCTCTTCGCCGAGAGCAAGTTCGGCGGCACCCGCAGCGTGCTGCTCGTGCTGCAGGCCATGGACACTGCGGGTAAGGGCGGCATCATCCGGCACGTGGTCGGCGGGGTTGACCCGCAGGGCGTGCACATTCACGCGTTCAAGGCGCCGACTGACGAGGAGAAGAAGCACGACTTTCTCTGGCGGGTGCGGCGAGAGCTGCCGCGACCGGGCATCATCGGCGTGTTTGACCGGTCGCACTACGAGGACGTTCTGATCCATCGCGTTCGCGGGTTCTCGACACCGGAGGTGATCGAGGAGCGGTACGGGATCATTGCCGACTTCGAGCGGGAGCTTGCGGCATCCGGCACGACGATCATCAAGGTCATGCTGCATATCTCGTCAGAGGAGCAGAAGGCACGGCTCACCGAGCGGCTTGACCGGCCGGACAAGCACTGGAAGTACAACCCCGGCGACGTCGATGAGCGGATGCTCTGGCCCGCCTACCAGGAGGCGTACCAGATCGCGCTCTCCCGCACCTCGACCCCGGATGCGCCCTGGTACGTCGTGCCGGCGAATAACAAGTGGTATGCCCGGTGGGCGGTGCAGCGGCTGCTGTTCGACGCGCTCACGAACCTCGACCCGCAGTGGCCTCAGGCAAACTACGACGTTGAAGCCGAGAAGGTGCGCTTGGCCGCGAGCTAGGCGCGCAGCGCCTCCACGACGGGGCGAAACTTGAGCTCAGTCTCGGCGAGCTCGGCGGCGGGATCGGAGTCGGCGACGATGCCCGCCCCCGCCCAGGCCGTCACGCGACCCTCGTCGGTGATGTGCGCGCAGCGCAGCGCGATCGCCCACTCGCCGTCGCCCTGAGCGTCTACCCACCCGACCGGGCCGGCATAGCGCCCGCGATCGAACGGCTCAAGCTCAGCGATCAGCGCGAGCGCTGCGTCGGTGGGGCTGCCAGCCACGGCCGCGGTCGGGTGCAGCGCCGCCACGAGATCGAGCGCCGTACGCCCCGGAACGAGCTCGCCGTGCACATCGGTCGCCAGGTGCCAGAGGTTCGGTAGGCGCAGTGGGTACGGGTCGCTGTGGGTCACCTCTGTGGCGGCGCCGGCGAGTGAGTCCAGCACGCTCGCCACCGCGAGTTCGTGCTCTCCGAGATCCTTCGCCGAACTGGCGAGGGTGGATGCCGCCAGCTCATCAGCCGCGGCATCCACCCCTCGGCGTGCCGTGCCCGCAAGAACTCGCGCGCTGACGTCGCCTTCCGACACGCGGACGAGTGTCTCCGGGCTGGACCCGATTAGCCCGCTCACCGCGAAGGTGTACGTGTCTGGGTAGGCCGCCGCCAGCCAGGCAAGGGGTGCGCGCCGGTCGGCGCTCGGGTCAATCTCGCCGACGAGGTCGCGCGCGATGACGACCTTGCTGAGCTCGCCGGCTCGAATACGGTCGCGCGCGGCACCCACGACCGCCTCGAAGCGGGTCGGCTCCATCGCCCCTGGCGCCAACCGGGCGGCGGCGGCGGGCACAATCGGCGATGGCACGGCATCCGCTGGTTCGTCGACCCGGGTAAGCCAGGTCACGCCGTTACGTCGGCCTACAACAACCGAGGGCACGACCAAAAGGCTGCGCTCGCCGGACTTCTCGCTGAACGCGAAGCTGCCGAACGCAACGAGACCGGTGCCCGGCATCCCGACGGAGTCCGAGACCTCGGCAAGCGCAGAGAGTTCCCGCCACTGGGCAGCGAGCTGGGCCACTCGCCGCGGCCCACCGAATTCGATCCGGAGACGCTCACCGAACCCCACTATTCCGTCACCAGCCCGGAGGAACACCAAGGGATGCAGTGGTTCAGCCCACTCGAGAAGGTCGCCCTCGAAGTCGAGTCGGTCGGTGCGTACGCGGAGCACCGGCGGGGTCACCTCCCCAGCGTATCCCCCAGCAGATGAACACTCAGGGTGAGCCTGTTTCGCTAGCCTAGACTTGAGCTTGTGGCCAAGGCGGATATGAACAAGCGACCGGCGGATGTCGCCAGCATGTTCGATGGCGTCGCGAAACGCTACGACCGCGCCAACACCGTGCTCTCCGGGGGCAACGCGGTGCTTTGGCGCATGGCCCTGATTCGCGCGGTCGACCCGCAGGCCGGGGAGCGCATCCTCGATGTTGCGGCTGGTACCGGAACGAGTTCGGCTGCCCTGACCCGTTCGGGCGCCACTGTCGTTGCTCTGGACTTCTCGCCGGGCATGGTGGCTGAAGGCCGACGTCGTCACAAGAACATCGAATTTGTCGAAGGTGACGCCGAGAAGCTGCCATTCGGAGACAACGAGTTCGACGCGGTCACGATCAGCTTCGGGCTTCGCAACGTCAGTCAGCCCAAGGTCGCGCTGAGCGAGATGTATCGGGTGTTGAAGCCAGGCGGCCGGCTCGTGATCTGCGAATTCTCGCGACCGCCGCTCGCGATCTTCCGCGCCGCCTACACGACCTACCTGTCGAAGGTGATGCCACTCATCGCCCAGGGCACCAGCTCGAATCCCGAGGCATACACCTACCTCGCTGAGTCGATTCAGGCGTGGCCCGATCAGGGCGAGCTCAGCCAATGGATCCGCGCCGCGGGGTTCATCCGTGTCGCTTACCGCAACCTCACCGCAGGCATCGTCGCCATGCACCGAGGGCGTAAGCCCCTTGACCCGGCCGTTCTCGACTCGGTCGCCAAGCGCAAGTTCAATGCGACCCAGCCCATCAAGACGATTCCGCCGAAGCCTTAGGGCTTTCCACACAGATCGGTCCATGACGTGAAACCGAGCGTTCCACTTGCTCGCCGCAGCAACACGCTGAGTTCGTCTCTCGGGCTTGGCGAGAAGCTGTTCGCCTCGAGCGATGAGCGCAAGTTCGTCGACGCAATCGAGGAGGGCCTTGAGCAGGTCGAGGCGGGGCTTCTCGCCGCAATGTCGTTCGCCGACGAGATTGCCGACGTCACCAGTCGCTACCTGCTCGAGGCGGGCGGCAAGCGCGTGCGCCCCGTGCTCACTCTGCTCACCGCACAACTTGGCGAGGGCAACAACGCCGACGTGATCTCCGCGGCACAGGCCATTGAGATCACCCACGTGGCATCCCTCTATCACGACGACGTCATGGATGACGCACCGTCGCGCCGCGGGGTGCCGAGCGCACAGAACGTGTGGGGCAACTCGGTGGCGATCCTCACGGGAGATTTGCTCTTCGCACGCGCGAGCCGGATCGGCGCTGCGCTGGGTGAGCGCATCTTGGTGTTGCAAGCCGAGACGTTCGAGCGCCTGTGTCTCGGCCAACTCCACGAGACGCTCGGCCCGCAGCCCGGGGACGATCCGATTGAGCACTACATTCAGGTGCTCGCCGACAAGACCGGCTCGCTAATCTCTGCCGCAGCTCAGGTCGGCGTGATCTTCTCGAACGCCCCGCAGGAGTACCGCCAACCGGTCGCCGACTTCGGTGAGCGCATCGGCATCGCATTTCAGCTCATCGACGACGTCATCGATCTGGCCAGCGAGATGGATGACACCGGCAAGACCCCCGGCACCGATTTGCGCGCCGGCGTCGCAACCCTCCCACTGTTGTATCTGCGCCGAATGGCACAGACCGATCAGGATGCCGACGACCTTCTCCGCCGCATCGAACGCGACCTGACGAGTGCGTTCTACGGCGAGACCGACGAAGCCGACCTGACTGCGGCGATCGCCGAGTTGCGCGGCCACGCCGTGACCGAGCAGACTCTCGAGGAGGCTTACCGGTGGTCGCGCTCGGCGGTCGACGCTCTCGAGCCTCTACCCGAAGGACCGGTGAAGAAGGCCCTCACCCGATTCGCCGAAACGATTGTGGAGCGCTCTAAGTAATGACACCCAAGCTTCGCCTGGCCATCGTTGGAGCCGGGCCGGCTGGCATTTACGCCGCCGACATTCTCCTCAAGGCCGACAAGCAGTTCGCCGTATCGATTGACCTGTTCGAGCAGCTGCCGGCGCCGTACGGTTTGGTGCGCTACGGCGTCGCTCCCGACCATCCGCGAATCAAGGGCATCATCACCGCTCTCAAAGACGTGCTCGACACCGGCCAGATCCGGCTGTTCGGCAACGTGACCTACGGTCGCGACATCACCCTCGACGACCTGAAGAATCACTACAACGCGGTGATCTTCTCGACTGGCGCGATTCGGGATGCGCCACTGAACATCCCGGGGATCGAGCTGCCCGGCAGCTACGGTGCTGCCGACTTCGTGAGTTGGTACGACGGGCATCCCGACTTCCCGCGGGAATGGCCATTGGATGCCCGCGAGGTCGCCGTCATCGGCAACGGCAACGTCGCGCTCGACGTTGCTCGCATGCTCGCCAAGCACGCCGACGACCTGCTGCCGACCGAGATCCCCGCCAATGTCTACGAGGGGCTGAAGGACTCACCGGTCACGGATGTGCACGTGTTCGGTCGTCGCGGACCCATGCAGGTGAAGTTCACCCCGCTGGAGTTGCGCGAACTCGGCGAGTTGAACGACGTCGACATGGTCGTCTACGAAGAGGACTTCGACTACGACGAGGCGTCGAAGAACGCAATCGAGACGAACAAGCAAATCATGGTGATCGACCGGATCTTCCGCAAGTGGCGCGATGAGCCGCAGACCGGAGCCTCGCGTCGGTTGCACCTGCACTTCTACGCGCGGCCGGTCGAGGTGCTCTCGTCGCTCCCTGAGGTACTCGAAGGGGACGCGTTCGACGCTTCGAGAGCCTCAGCGACCGGAGCCTCAGCGACCGTTGCTGGGTTCAGGTACGAACGCACCGTGCCCGACAGTGCTGGGGGCGTTACGGGTACGGGCGAGTTTCGGGAGGTCCCGGTGCAGGCCGTGTACCGCGCGGTGGGGTACTTCGGTTCGTCGATGGATGGCATTCCGTTTGACGAGAGGCGCGGCGTCATCCCGAATCGCGAAGGTCAGGTGCTCGACGACCACGACGAGCAGGTGCCGGGCGTCTACGCGACCGGGTGGATCAAGCGCGGGCCGGTCGGGCTCATCGGCCACACCAAGAGCGACGCCATGGAAACGGTGCGCCACGTGATCAACGACCAGGCGAACTGGTGGGCACCAACACACCCCGACGAGCAGTCGGTCATCGACCTTCTCACCTCGCGCGGTGTCGAGTTCACCAACCTCGACGGCTGGCACAATCTCGACGCCCACGAGCTCGCTTTGGGTGAAGCAGCAGGTCGCACCCGCATCAAGGTTGTGCCGCGCGACGAGATGGTGCGCGTCTCCAACGCCTAGCTTCGGTGGTCGAGCTTGTCGAGACCTACTGCAGCGTTGCGGCGAGCCGCGCCACATTGTCGAATGTTGCCGAGACTCGGGAACGCGTCATCCACTCGTCGAGGGTGACCTCGCGGCTATTGGCTCGGTACTCCTCCTGCAGCGCGTGCAGGTCGTTGATGATGCTCTCGCCTCGCACCATGACCGAGATCTCTAGGTCGAGGGCGAACGACCGCATGTCCATGTTGCTTGAGCCAACGACCGCCACTTCGTCGTCTATCGTGAAGAACTTGGCGTGGAGAACTGTCGGAGCCTTGTAGAGCCAGATGCGAACCCCCGCGCGCAGCAACTCCTCGTAGTAGCTGCGCTGGGCGTGATAGACGACGGCCTGGTCGCCGATTTCTGACGCGAAGAGTTGCACGTCGAGTCCGCACTGGGCCGCAGTGGTGATCGCGTAGAGCATCGAACTGTCGGGCACGAAGTAAGGGCTCGTGATGATGACCTGCTTGGTGGCCGCGTACACGAGTGCATTGAACAGCCTGAGGTTGTTCTCCCCCTCGAATCCGGGGCCGCTCGGAACGACTTGCGCGTCGATCGGGCTCTCTTTGACAGGCCGTAGTGCGTGATCCTCGCGCAAGATCCACTCGTCGGTCTCGCAATACCAGTCCGTCGCGAACAGGGCGTCGATACCGGCAACGATCGGGCCCTCCATGCGCATCATGAGGTCTTTCCAGTGCAGCCCGCGCTTGATGTTGCCGCGCTTGTTGTAGCTCGAGTCGATGAAGTTCTGCGAGCCGGTGAAGCCGACGATGCCGTCAACAACCACTAGCTTGCGATGGTTCCGCAGGTCGGGGCGCTGCCACTGGCCGCGAAACGGCCGCAACGGCAGCATGTAGTGCCACTTCGCGCCCATTCGGGTGAGCCGCTTTGCCGTCTTGCGGTGCCCAACCGACCGAATGGATGCCACGTGGTCGAGCAACACCCGCACGTCAACTCCGCGGGCGACCGCCGCTTCTAGGGCGTCGAAGAATGGAGCGGTCGTGGCGTCGAGGGAGAGGATGTAGAACTCGACGTGCACTGACTTCGTTGAGGCGGCGACGGCATCCGTCATCGCCTGGAGTGAGGCCTCGTAGTCCGGAAGAAGCTCGGCGTTGTTGCCACCGACGAGCGGCATTGCACCGAGGTTGCGATTGAGCTCGACGATCGGCTCAAGCCAACCGGGCCACGGGGGGTCCTTCTTGATGTTCTCCATGCCCTCGGTGCCTTCGAGGATGTACTCGTTGATCTCTTGTTGCTTGAGTCGTCGGCTCTTCGGCAGCTTGCTGTTGCCGACCAGAAGGAAAAGCAGGATGCCCACATAGGGGATGAAGAAGATCGCGAGAAGCCACGCCAGTGCTGTCTGCGGTCGCCGGTTGCGCGGCACATAGATGATCGCGAGCACGCGGATGATGAAGTCTGCGATAACCAGGAGGGTCGCGAGTGTGATGTTGAAATCGAGCACTAGGGCGTTGGTGTCGTCCACGGGTGCAGTCTACTGACGCCGTTTCGTCGTGCTAGCGGAAGTTGACGAACTGAAGATCGACGTCGAGATCCTTGCCCTTGAGCAACGCCATCGTCGCCTGCAGGTCGTCGCGACTCTTCGACGAAACCCGCAGCTCGTCGCCCTGAATCTGCGACTTGACGCTCTTCGGCCCTTCGTCGCGGATGATCTTGGCGACCTTCTTCGCGTCCTCCGACGAGATGCCGTTCTTGAGGCCGACCTCGATGCGGTACTCCTTGCCGCTCGCGAACGGTTCACCGGTGTCGAGACTGCGCAGTGAAATACCTCGCTTGATGAACTTCTGCTCGAGTACCTCGAGTACCGCTTTCACGCGCTCCTCGGCACTCGCCTTGAGCATGAGCTTTTCGCCGCTCCACTCGATCGAGGCGCCGACGCCCTTGAAGTCGTAACGGGTAGCGATCTCTTTCTGCGCCTGGTTGACGGCGTTGTCCGCCTCCATCTTGTCGACCTTACTCACGATGTCGAACGTGGAATCTGCCATGTGCCCATGGTAGCGGCGGGTGCACAGGCCGACATGGTAAAACGGCACAGTGAACGGATGGCGTGAGTTGGGAGCGGTGGCGGTGGCAGCGGCATCCGTCGCACTGGTGCTCGTCATTGTCACGCTGGCCTCGAAAGCCGCACCTGTCGAACCTGCTCTCGCGGTGCCCGTCCAGGCGGCGGCGCCACTGCTGGCCGCCGATCCCGGCGCGGGATTCGCGGGCCAGGTCGACCCGGACTGGGCGCAGGCAGTCTCGGCTGCAACCGGCATCCCGGAGCGCGCCGTCGTCGGTTACGCTGCGGGCGCGCTCGGTGCCGAGCACTACTTCCCGGGCTGCGGAATCGGGTGGAACACGATCGCCGCGATCGGCTCCGTCGAGAGCGACCATGGCCGACACGGCCGGGGAGTCATCGACGAGATCGGGCACATCGAGCCGCTGATCTTCGGGGTACCGCTCGACGGCAACGGAGTCGCGAGCATCCCCGACACCGATGGTGGTGCGTACGATCTCGACACCGAACACGACCGTGCGATCGGTCCGATGCAGTTCATTCCCCGCACCTGGCTGAGCTGGGCTGTCGACGGCAATGGCGATAGTGTTCCTGACCCGCACAACATCAACGACGCCGCGCTCGCCGCAGGCGACTATCTCTGCTTCACGAGCGGGGGCATGTCCACCGACGACGGCTGGCTTTCAGGGATCGCCGCGTACAACGCCGGCGAGGCCTACCTGCGCGCCGTGGCAGGGGCTGCCCAGCAGTATGCGGATGCCGCGGCATCCGCTACCGGTTAGAGCGGGCGGATGCCGCCGCATCCGCTAGAGGCTAGAGGATTGTGTAGCCCCACTCTTTCGCGATGCGGGCCTGCTCTAAGTCGCGGGTTGCGAATGCGCACTCTTCGCCGGGTTCGGCGAGGGCCTCGAACGTGAGGTGAGCACAGGCCAACTGCCATGCATCCATCGCTCGAAGCCCGTGTGCGCGCACTATGCGAAGGGCGAGCAACTCGACTTCGCCCTGAGCCGAGTCCACCAGGAGCAACGGGCCACCAACAGGAGCTGTGTCCTTCATGAAGGCTGCCTCAAGTGCGGCAAACTCAAACCGACCCGTGCGTTCTGCTCTGACAAAGGCTCCTACGGCTTCGATCCTCGACCACGAGCCAGTCACCGTGCTCACCGCGGGATCATTGATCAACTCGCGGATTGACGTGCTACCCGCCTCGTCGGTTAGGTACGAGCGAACAAGCGCTGACGAGTCGAGGTAAGCGATCACGGCCAGCGGTCCTTGCCCCGCTGCCAGGCGATGAGGTCGTCAAGCTCGTCACGCTCCGGTTCGCTCTTGCGAAGCGCCTCGAGATCTGCGAGCAACTGAGGCG
>JANOED010000098.1:0-1997 GCA_031413035.1 Leifsonia sp.
GGCGGCGAGCGCCGCACGCGCCCGGAACAAGCCCTCGCCGGCACCGGGATCCGCGAACACGACCGTACCTCCCGCTGCGATGATCCCTAGCGCGAGGCAGACCGCGTCGATGCCGGGCCGCACGCTGAACAGCACCCGGTCTCCAGGCACTAGCCCTGCGGCCGATAGGGAGGATGCCACGCCGTGGACCCGGTCTCGCAGCTCGCCGTAGCGGAGTGTCGTCCTCCGCAACGTCAGGGCGGGGGCGTCGGGCGTGCGCTCACACGCATCGAGGAGAGCGGCCAAGAGATCGGTCATGCGCTGCGGATAGCGAGTCGCGAGTACGACGGGATCAGCACCCCGCGCGCGGCCCGGCGCGAGACGATCTCAAGCGGCCCGGCTGCGACCAGCGCACCGAGCGTGACCCGCACCTGCGCCATGGCCAGCGGGGCGCCGAGGCAGAAGTGGCTACCCGCGCCGAACCAGAGCTGCTTCAGAGCAGCGGCGGGATTGGTCCCGGGGTCGAACTCCCCTGCCGCCCGGTTGGCGAGGAAGGTGGCAAGGATCACGCGATCCCCCGGATGCACCGAGACCGGGCCGATCGTGGCATCCGCGATGACGCTGCGCAGCATGACGGGCGACGGCGTCGTCACACGCAGGCCCTCGGCGATGGCGGGCTCGATGAGCTCCGGATGGTCGGCGAGCCGCGGCATCCACCCCGAATCGATCAGAAGGGCAGCCAGTCGCGGCACATACGACACCAGCGTCTCGGTGCCGGTGAGCACGAACGCACCGACCGCGCCCATCGCCTCATCCTCGCCGAGGCCAAGCGACCGCATGCGCCCCGGAACCGTCGACTCGTCACCCGCGCGATACGCAAGCCTTGCGTGGGCGGTCAGTTCAGCGAGGATGCCCCTCGCCACGGTCACTTGCGCGGGAGTCAGCCGTGGTCGCGACAGCCTGACGAACCGCGTGATCGAGCTGACCCGGTCGAACAGCTCCTCATTGACCGAGGCGGAATCCAGGCCGACCAACTGGCTGATCATGATGCTTGCGTTGCGCTTCGCCTCTGCAACGAGGTCGACAGTTTCGCCGCGAACCAGCCGCTCGGTCAGCTGCTGCGCCGGTAAGGATGCCGCGACCAGCGCATCCACGTAGGCGGGCGCGAACAGCGGCCCGAGTTTGCGGCGCAGCGCCAGGTGGTCGGCGCCCTCCATGTTGAGCAAAACGGCCGGACCGAGGACGGGCGTCCAGAGGTCGCTCGGCGCGACCGGACCGGTCTTCGAGAAGTGCTCCGGATCCATGAGCACTGTGCGCAGCAAGGTGGCATCCCGCACAAGAACGCCGAGGCGCGGGATGCGGCGCACCGGCGAGCGCAGCATCGTAAGCGCCGGGTAGGCGATGGGGTGCGCGGCGCGCATGACGCGCTGCTCCCACAGGGCGGCACTCACCGGATATCCACCTGCTCAGGCCTGTACGCGTGGTCCTTGTACCAGAGCAGGGTGTTCTTCAGCCCCCATGCCTTCACCCGGCGGGAAGACCCATAAACCACCACATCGCGCCGCCGGGCGTAGCGGTTGGTCAGGCGGCGTACGGCGTTGACGAGCGCGCGATCCTCGTGCAGGTCTTCGATCGCCGTGCGCGGAAAGCCCCCGGCCTCCACGTAGAGCGCAGCGGTAATCGCGACGTTGCACCCAGCAGCCATCATGTAGGGCCCGAGGTACTCGGGGCTCCGGTTGCCCGGGCGAATCCGCCCGAATGCCTCCGCGAGTTCAACCGCGCCTCGCAGCGCCGCCCGCCGCCAGACCGAAAGCCCCTCGTCGTGGCGCGGCACGAGTTCGCCGCCGACCAGCCCGAGTCCGCCGTCGAGCGCGGCTCGGATCGCGGCGGTCCAGTCTTCGCGCGGCAGGCAGTCCGCGTCGGTGCGCGCGAGATACTCGGCGCCGGCCGCGATAGCGGCGCGCATGCCCGTGTCTGCGGCAGCCCCAGTCCCCTTCTGCGGTTCACCGATCACTCGC
>JANOED010000099.1:0-5634 GCA_031413035.1 Leifsonia sp.
TCGTTGGCAGAGGGAGACGGATGCCACGTTGCGCGGGTCGAGCTCGGCGAACACTCGGTGCAGTCCCATGGCACCAAAGGCGAGGTCGAGCATCGCCCGGGCGGCCTCCGCTGCGTAGCCCTTTCCGTGATGCTCCCGGCGCAGCGCCCAGCCGATTTCTGCGGTGAGATCGTCAACACTGGAGAGGGTGAAGTAGATCGCTCCGACCACCTCGCCGTCGACCACGATCGCCGGTTGCACGTAGTCGTCGTTCTTCTCGAGTCGGGTTGCGAGAGAGTACTCCGCCACCTTCTCGGCGACAGTTGCGCGGTCGCGCGGCTCGTAGATCTGGTAGCGCACAACCTCCGGATCGCTCATCCAGGCGTGCACGGCATCCGTGTCGGCCGGGGTCAACAACCGCAGAACCACTGCACCGGAGACGATGGGATCGGCAAACAAGAACGGGATGGTCACCCGGTTAGGGTACGGTGCTGGCGGACCTTGTCAAGGGGAGGACAGGGTTCAAGTCGCGCGACTAATGTTTGAAGAGTCAACCCACAAAGGAATGGAGCACCGCATGAAGGGCAAGATCCTCCTAGTAGTCGGGCTAGGCATCGGATACGTACTCGGCACGCGAGCCGGGCGTGAGAAGTACGAGAGCATGAAATCGGCCATGATGACCTTCTGGAACGATCCCCGAGTGCAAAAGCGCGTCGATGACGCCGGCGACTTCGTCAAAGACAAGGCGCCCGAGGTTGCCGAGTTCTTCTCTGACGGCGCAAAGAGCGTCGTTTCGAAGGTCTCAGGCTCCAAGGCGCCCGCGTCGAGCCGCACCACAACCGCCGCCAAGAAGCCGACCTCGGCTGGGTAGCGATCGATCATGAGTAGCACCCAAGACAAGCCTCGGCGCTCGCTCTTTACCCTTATCGGCGATGTTCCGCGCCTCTTCACCGACCTTGTGCGTGGCGAGATCGAGGCGCTGAAGAATGAACTGGTCGACAAGGCGAAGCACGCGGGAGTCGGTATCGGACTCATCGCCGTTGCCGGGTCCTTTGCATTCTTCGCGCTCGGCGTGTTAATCGCCGCGGCAGTGATTGGCCTTTCTCAAGTGCTCCCCGCCTGGGCGGCAGCACTGATCGTTGCGGGGGTACTGCTGTTGATTGCGGCCATTCTCGTTGCGATCGGGGTTCAGCAGATCAAAGAAGGAACGCCACCCACCCCCACTAAGACGATCGACAGCATCAAGAACGACGTCAGAGTCATCAGCGGTACAGGAAAGCGAGAAACATCATGAGCCCATCACCAACCGAGTCGCGCGTCTCCCAGGCACGCGACGAGCTTGAGCAGACCCTGAACGCCATCGAGGACAAGCTGAACGTTCCCAAGCGCGTTGGAGAACTCAACACGCGGGTGCGGTCATCGTACGAGAAGAACCCCCTGCCGTGGATCATCGGTGCGACGGCCGCAGCCATCGTCATCGCTGGTGTAATCGCGTGGGCCGTTCTTAGCGACGACGACTGAGGCACCTCCTCGATTCGCCCCACTGCCCCTGACCGGGCAGGATAGGCACATGGCACCCAAACCTCTGGGCGGCCTCCGCGTGCTGGTTCCCCGTGGTGGGAAGTGGGCGGATGGAATTGCAGCGACCCTCCGCACCGCCGGCGCGACACCCGTCATCGCACCTATGATCAACTTCGCGTCCGCGGATGACGGGGCGGCGCTCGCCAACGCCCTGCACGAGCTCGCCGACGGCCAATTCGAATGGATCGTCGTGACGAGCGCGACCACGGTCGACGTGTTCATCGGGCACCGAGTGAGAATCCCAGACTCAACGCGTGTTGCCGCCGTGGGCGAGACAACCGGCGCTGCCCTCCAACTTGCCGGTTATCGTGTCGACTTCACGCCGAACGACAACTCCGCCCGCGGGCTGGTCGCCGAGTGGAGCGGATCTCAAATCTCAGGACGGGTGCTTGTGCCGCAGTCGGACGTTGCAGAGCCGACCCTGGTCTCCGGCCTTGAGGGTGTCGGCACCGAGGTGCAGTTTGTCGCGGCCTACCGTACGGTCGGGGTGCCCGTGGCCGACGGGATTTCGGCGGATGTGGCATCCGGCCGAATCGGCGCGATTCTGGTCAGCTCGGGCTCGGTCGCCCGCCAGATTGCCGCGCAGTTGGCCCCGCTGCCGGAGAGTACGGTCGTTGCGTGCATCGGGCCGCGCACCGCCTTCGACGCCCGGGCAGCTGGACTCAGGGTCGACGTGATCGCCGAGGAGCGGTCAGCGGATTCCCTTGTCGCCTCGCTCATCGACCACATCGCGCGCAGCTAGGTCCGGCCTGACTTGCCGGTGTGACTACCCGGCGATCAGACCGAGTACTAGCAGCACAATGCCAATCAGCGGCGGTGCGCCCTGAATGGCTGCGGCCCGCGCCAACTTGGGCGACGAGATTACCAGCACGAGGGCCGCCGCAACCATGCTGCCGGCAGCGAAGAGGGTAATGGCTAGGCCCGCCTGCGCGAGGCCGACGGACATCAGCACCAGGCCAATGGCAACGCCGAGCGCCAGAAACAGGTTGTAGAAACCCTGGTTGAAGGCCATCGGCCGCACGGTGTCGGCATCAGCTTGCGATCTGATGCCAAAGGTCTTCCACGTGGCCGGCCTTGACCACCGGACACTCTCGAGCACAAAGATGTAGACGTGAATGAGCGCGGCGATGCCTACCGCGATCGAGCCGGCTAGAGCCAGAGCAGTATTCATGCTCGACAGCATCCCACTCCGGAGCCCACGAGCAACAGCTAGCCGAACAGAACTGCCGCTTCGTCGTAGCGTGACTGTGGCACGGTATTGAGTTTGCCGAGTGCATCTTCGAACGCCACATGGGTGATTGAGGTTCCGCTTAGCGAGACCATTCGACCCCAACGGTTGTGCACAATCGAGTCGATCGCGGCCATACCGTAGCGAGTGGCAAGCACCCGGTCGTACGCGGTGGGAGTACCGCCGCGCTGGATGTGGCCCAGGGTTGTCGCCCGCGCCTCAACTCCCGTGCGGGCTTCGATCTCCGGTGCGAGTAGGTCTCCGATGCCCCCCAGTCGCGGCCGCCCGAAGGCGTCAAGCCCGCGCTCGGAGTGCGCGTCATCCATGGTGTCGAGCTTGAATCCTTCGGCAACGACAACCAGCGGGGCTCGACCGCGAGCGCGCGCGGACTGCACCCACTCAATGATCTGGTCCATGCTCGTCTTCTGCTCGGGAATCAGAATCGCGTGCGCTCCTGCGGCCATGCCGGAGTGGAGGGCGATCCAGCCGACATGACGGCCCATGACCTCCGCAACCATGCAGCGCCCGTGGGAGTCACCCGTGGTGCGCAACCGGTCCATCGCTTCGGTCGCAATCTGAGTTGCCGTGTCGAAGCCGAAGGTGTAGTCGGTTGCCGAAAGGTCGTTGTCGACCGTCTTGGGCACTCCGACAATCTTGATGCCGGCATCCGTTAGGCGCTTGGCGGCCGCGAGCGTGCCCTCGCCCCCGATGGCGATGATCGATTCGATCCCGAGACGCTCCATGTTCTCGCGCACCCGGTCGGGTCCGCCGTCAGCTTCGAACGGGTTGGTACGGCTGGTGCCGAGGATCGTGCCGCCCTGCTTGCCGATGCCCTGAATGTCTTTCCGCTCGAGAGCCATGATGTCGCCCTGAATGACACCACGCCAGCCGTCTTTGAATCCGACGAACTCTTTGTCGTAGACCTTGATGCCTTTGAGGACGGCTCCGCGGATCACCGCATTGAGTCCAGGACAGTCTCCACCACTAGTCAGGATTCCAATGCTCATGGATCTATCTTGCCGTGTCCCAGAATACCCGTAGTGCACAGGCACTCCCCGGCGATAGAGTCGTGGCGTCGTCAACCGTGACGTCACATTTCACTTCCAAGGAGTTCACATGACTGACGCCGCACCTGCCCCAGCTGCACCGGCAGCACCCGCCGCCTCCGATGGCAAGACGCTGGGCATCATCGCCCTCGTCGCGGCCTTCTTCATCTCCCTGCTCGGCATCATCCTTGGCTTCGTCGCCAGGGGTCAGTCGAAGCGCGCGGGCGTTAAGAACACCCCCGCTACCGTGGCGATCGTTCTTGGCTTCATCTTCCTCATCATTTCCGTCATCATCATCGTTGTCAGCGCCGCTGGTGCTGGCGCTCTGCTGAGCCAGTGCGCCGAGTACGGCCCCGGTGTGCACGAGCTCCCCAACGGAGTTACGCTCACCTGCGGCTAAACCCTCGGTGTGACTCGCGGCGCTCGGGGGTTACCCTCGGGCGCCGCGTTCGTGAATCTTCAGGAGTCGACCAATGACAATGCTCAACGGACAACCGATCGACAACTCCACCCCGTCGACCACCCCGTCAACCGCACCGCCGGTCGTCGCCGGTGCAACCCCCACGGCTTCACAGCAGTCTCAACAAGTGGGCATGGTCGTGGGGCTAATGTCGGTGATCTTCGCCTTTGCCCTGCCCCTTGCGGGCGCGATCATCGGGGGAATTGCCGTCGCTCAGGCACGCAAGGGTGGCTACCGCAATACCCTCGCGACAATCGGGCTGTGGCTCGGGGTTGTCTTCAGCGTGATCATCCTAGGGATCATCGTGTTCTCGATCGTCTTCGGCGTCACTGTCTTCACCGAGGCCCTTGGCGCGTGTCAGGGCGGGGAACAAAGCGGAGAGATTTGGGGTCTTCCCTACAGCTGCAGTTGAGCGGCGTGCTCGGTGCTGTGCTCAGTGCAGTGAACGGATGCCGCGGCGCATGCCTCGCACACGACGAGCTGCACACGGCACGCGAGGTCGTTGCAGTTCTGCATGCGACTCGTCGGGTCACCGCACTGGCTGCACCGACCGACCACCGCTGCGTTGTCGCTGAACGTCACTGACATCCTGTTGTCGAAGACATAGAGTGAGCCCTCCCAAAGACCTTCGTCGCGGTAGGTCTCGCCGTACCGCGCGATCCCGCCGTCGAGTTGGTAAACCTCGCGAAAGCCGCGGCTCACCATAAGAGAAGAGAGCACCTCACACCGGATCCCGCCCGTGCAGTAGGTGACAACGGGTTGATCCTTGAGGTGGTCGTAGCGGCCGCTGTCGAGTTCGGCCACGAAGTCGCGGGTCGTTGAGACCGGGGGGATCACGGCATCCCGGAACCGCCCGATCTGCGCCTCGAATGCGTTGCGTCCATCGAAGAAGGTGACCTCTTTCTCGGCGACGAGCTCATGCAACTGCTCAGGGCTGAGACGGGTGCCGCCGCCGATAATGCCGTTCTCGTCGACCCTGAGCTCGCCAGGTGCGCCAAAGCTCACCAGTTCGTCGCGCACCCGCACGCTCAGCCGTGGGAAGTCGGCGCCGAGACCCTCGCTCCACTTCACGTCCATGTCCTTGAACGAGGCGTACTCGCGGGTCTTGCGCAGATACTTCTTGACCGCCTTCAGCTCGCCGCCGACAGTACCGTTCATTCCCTGCGACGAGAGGATGATCCGCCCCCCGAGCCCGAGCAACTCGCACAGGTCGCGCTGCCACAGCCGCACCGCGTCGGGATCGGCGAGCGGTGTGAACACGTAGAACAACAGGATCTTCGGTACGGCCACTCATCAAGCTTAAGGTCGGCCCATTGGCCTACTGTCGTAGCGTGCTTGAG
>JANOED010000100.1:0-5238 GCA_031413035.1 Leifsonia sp.
CGCCGGGTAGCCTGAAGGTATGCCCCGCGATTCCGCCCCCTCGCAGGGCACCATGAACATCATGAACCGCGTGCACCGCGCCCTCATCTGGTTGACCCGCGGTCGCGTCGGCTGGCACCTGAGCGGAATGCCCATGCTCGAACTCACGACCACAGGCCGCAAGTCGGGCGAGCCGAGGTCGACGATGCTGAGCTCGCCGATGCAGCCGGGAGGCAGCTACATCGTGGTCGCCTCCCGCGGTGGGGACGACAAGCATCCTGCGTGGTACCTCAACCTGGTCGCCAATCCGTCGGTGGAGGTCATCTATCAGGGTGGCGCACAGCAGCACCGCATCGCTCGCGTCGCGACCGCCGACGAGCGCGCGAGACTCTGGCCCCAAATCACTTCAGATCACCAGAACTATGGGGAGTATCAGACGAGAACCGACCGGGAGATTCCGCTGGTCTTTCTCGATCCGGTCAGCTAGCCCGTAGCTAGCCAGTAGCTAACCGCCCGCGAACGGCGGCAGCACATCGACCCGCGATCCGAGAGTGCGACCATCGTCACGACTCACCACTCCGTCAACGAGAAATGACCCGGATGCCAGCACCCGAGCCATTGCGTCCCCGTAGCGTTCCACGAGCACTGCCTTGAGCTCGGCGACAGTGGACATCCCGGCCAATCGCTCCTCCTCGCACCCGGCGGCGTCCGCTGCCGCCGCGAAGTACCGCACTGCGACTGAGTTAGTCGAGTCCTCAGCCACCAATGGCCCCCATCGACCGAACCGGCCGCACGAAGTCTGGCCGAGCTATCCCGTGCCCTGCCTGCTTGTTCCATTGCGCAGCGCGCCAACGGTCGCCAATTGCCGCGTTATCGGCCCCGGCGCGGAGCAGCCCACGAAGGTCGGTCTCGTCATCGCCGAATAGGCAAGAGCGCACCGTGCCTTCGGCAGTGAGGCGGGTACGGTCGCACGCCTCGCAGAAGCTACGCGTGACCGAAGCAATGATTCCCACCGTCGCAGGTCGACCCCCGAGCTCGTAGCCCTTCACGAACCACTCCTCGGCAGGGGCCGAAGCCTCGTCTCGGTGCGGCGAGGTCAGGGTAAAGCGCGCGCCCAACACCTCGAGAAGTTCGGCCGCGTCGACCATGTTCTCGCGCACCCAAGTCTCGTCGGCGTCCAACGGCATCTGCTCGATGAACCGCAGGTGCGCCCCGTTTGCGAGAGCCCACTCGAGCAGATCTGCCGACCCTGCGAGGGTGTCGCGCATGAGCACGGCATTGATCTTCAGCGGAGTGATGCCCGCCCGACGCGCGGCCTCGATCCCGGCGAACACCGCGGGCAAACGGTCGCGGCGGGTGAGGCGCGCAAAATGGTCGCGGTCAACAGTGTCGAGGGAGATGTTCACGCGAGTGAGCCCGGCCGCGACCAGCGCGTCAATGCGCTTATCGAGTCCGATTCCGTTGGTGGTCAGGCTCAGCGAAACACCGGCGGCGGAGCTGTCACCGGCGGTCGAGATCGTCGAAACCTCCTCCGCCGACAGCCGCACGATCTGCTCAAGGTCAGCGCGCATCAGCGGCTCGCCACCGGTGAAACGGATGTCGTGCACACCGAGATCCCGCACGGCGATACCCACCAGCCGAGCGATCTCTGGCGGCGTGAGCAGATCTTCGCGCGGAATGATCGGCAGCCCCTCCGCGGGCATGCAGTACGTGCACCGCAGTGAGCACGCCGACGTCAGCGATATCCGAAGGTCGCGCGCAACCCGGCCGTGGCGATCGAGCAGCACAGTGCTTTCGGGGCGTCCGTCGATGGGCGGCGCCTCCCCGGCATCCCGGCGCACACCGGGAAGGCCCAACGACAGAGTCACCCCACCAGCCTACGGGTGCATCCCTGGCATTCCGCCCCCAGCAGACTGGGTGAGCGACTCGTCAACGACCCCGCTGAAGCAGCGGATCGATGACGTTGAGTCGGCCGTGTCGAGCAGCACGTAGTGGTAAATCCCGTCGGGGAACTCCGGGGTCGCCGAGAAGATACCGCTGCACTCGTCGAGGTCGTCAGCCGTAAGTTGAGTACCGTCGAGCGCTCGATCGCCGTAGATCGGGAAGCCGTCGAACGCGACACCGATGATGTGTGACGGCCCACCCGCGTCATCAATCGCGTCAGTGATGCAGGTCGGCAGCGCGTGATAGTGGTACGAACCCACGGGGGTGGGATGCCCGTTGCAGTCGTCGAGGAAGGCAACGCTTTGCCCGGCATCGTTGAGCACGGTGAAGTTGGACGCCGTGGCGACCGTCGACCCGTCACCCTCGTACGGGTTGAACAGGGCCGCCCCCGAGATCATCACTCCGATCGTCCCGAGACTCGTCGAGGTGGGTTCGTCGGCGAGCACCGGGGTGGTCGTGATCGTGAAGTCGTAGTTCTGGGCGACCGTGGGGTCGGCCACAGCGACCGCACTCGACGCATCCGGTACCTGCACGCCGGCGGTCGGCACGGCGTACTCGGCCTGACGTTCGTGGTTGGGCAGTCCGTCGGAGACGTACCGGAGGGTGCCATCAGCGAACGAGACCGAGACGTTGTCGCCCCACGAGGCGAGCATGAGACCGTCAGCGGTCGAACCTGTCACGGGCTCGGTGTTCGTGGAATCGACAGCTGTGTCATCCTGCGTCGATTCGGTTGTCATTGACGAGTGATCGGACGGGTCGGTCGGGGTGCACGCCGCCAGAACGAGGGCCGAGATGGCTAGCGCAACTCCAGCGCCGATGAGGGGGATTCGATTGGACATGAACGCACGCTAACGACGCTCGCTATGTACCAGCTATGGATCGCCCGTGAGCGGGCATTCGGTAGTGTAGAGCCATGGCGATCTTCTCCCGCGGCTTTAGCGGGCGCCCCCGCGAGTCGAATCCCGAGCTGCCCCCTGGCCAGTTCGTCACCGAAGACTTCCCCGTGCTTTCTGCGGGCCCCACACCGAGCCTCGATACCGCGGACTGGAGCTTCCAGATCGCCACCGAGACTGGCCAGAAGCTGTCGTGGACCTGGGACGAGCTGCTCGCTCTCGGCCTCGAAGACGTGCACACCGACATCCACTGTGTCACTCGCTGGTCAAAGTTCGGAACCGACTGGCGCGGGGTGTCGCTCGACACGCTGTTCGAGAACGTCGAGTCGAGCTACGACTACGTGATGGTGCACTCGTATGGCGGATACACGACCAACCTGCCCCTCGAGGACATCCTGAATGGCCAGGCCTGGATTGCGACCGAGTTCGACGGCGAACCTCTTGAGCCCGAACACGGCGGCCCTGCCCGACTTCTGGTGCCGCACCTGTACTTCTGGAAGAGCGCGAAGTGGGTGCGCGGCATCACGATGCAGCGCGACGATAACCCCGGATTCTGGGAGCAGAACGGCTACCACACATACGGCGACCCGTGGCGCGAGGAGCGTTACGGGTGAACTACCGCGACTGGATGGTCGGGACCGTTCTTGAGTCCCGACCGCAGACCCCGCACGCGCGCACAATCGTGTTCGAAGTTGCGGGCTGGACGGGCAGCACCGCGGGCCAACACGTTGATATTCGACTAACCGCCGAAGACGGTTATCAAACCGCGCGAGCCTACTCGCTTGCGTCAACCGGGCCCGGCAATCGTGTCGAACTCGGGGTAGACCTGATCCCCGACGGCGAGGTTTCGCCTTATCTTGTGCACGAACTCCGCGCCGGTGACCAAGTCGAACTGCGCGGGCCGCTCGGGCGCTGGTTCACCTGGAAGCCCACCATCACCGACCCCGTTCAACTTGTCGCTGGCGGCTCAGGGATTGTGCCACTGCTCGCGATTGTTCGAGCGCACGCGGCGGCAGCAAGCACCGCGCCTGTGAGACTGCTGTACTCGGTGCGCAGCCCCGACGACGTCTTCTACTCAGAAGAACTGATGGATGCCGCAGCCGCCGGCACCCTCGACCTCACGATCGCCTACACCCGCCGCACCCCGCCGGGTCACCCGACACCAGCGGGACGTATCACCGCCGCCCTCGTCGCCGCCACCACGATCCCTCCAAGTGCGGGCCCGGCAATCTTTGTCTGCGGGCCGAACGGGTTCGTGGCGGCGGCCGCCGACCACCTCATCGCGGCCGGGCACGACCCGCTGACGATCAAGACGGAGCGATTCGGCGGGGACTGACCGCTGATCGAGTAGGGGACCGGTAAGTCGCCGGACGCCCTACCGCCCCCGCCAGCGCGAGTACAGAATCCCGAGCGCCGCAACGCTGACGATGAACGCCGCGATGCCGAGAACGTACGCGGCGATACTCACGAAGCCGGTCTCGAACTCGAAGAACGGGTAGGGAACCCAGCCGGTGAGGGCTCCGCGCACGAGCGTGAAGGCGACCCACGCCAGCGGGTAGATGACCACGATGCCGAGCGCCGACCAGCGCAGCGCCGGACGCCCTGGCGAGAACAACCAGTCGAGAAGCACGAACAGCGGGATCCAGACGTGCATAATCTCGCCGGGCCACGGCACGACGACGTAGCCCTCATCAGGGATCCCGCGCAGTAACCCGTTGTACACACCCGCCATCACGACCGCGTAGGAGAGGATCGACAGCCGGATCGTGGTGTACAGAACCGTGTCCATCTCGCGGGTCAACGCCATCCAGCCGCCGACGAACAGCACGACGCTGATGATCATCGCCGACTCGATCGTGAAGTAGGCGAAGTACTGATCGGGGATCATGTCGTTGTTGGTGACCTTGTCGACGATCTGGAAGATCAGCGCCGTCAGTAGCGTGGCACCAGCAATGAGGCGCAGCCCGCCGACAATGCGGCGACCACGGGAAACGGACACGGTTTGTTCGGGTGACGACACAGTCATGAACTCACCCTAGCGCGGTGCAATGGCGGGTCTTCGTCGGCGTTAGCGCGCGGCGCTGCCGTCGACGTAGTCCTCGTCTTGCTGCTTCCACGCGAAGAGCGCGCGTAGCTTTTGCCCTGTCGCCTCAATCGGATGCGCCGCGCCCTTAGCGCGTAGTTCGAGAAACTCGGGCGCTCCGGCATCCTGATCCGCAATGAAACGCTTCGCGAAGGCACTGCTGCACCAGGCGGTACAGCGTGGTCTGCTCGGGGCGGTGACGCTCGTTGTGGACCGGGGTGCCATCCGGCGCCCGGTGGGGCTTCTGATCCGTGGCTTGCACGCGTTGCTCATGTCGAAACTGTGGTGCTTCACGGTCTCAGACCGAGTGGCGTGCCGCCATTGCCCTTGGTGGCGCCC
>JANOED010000101.1:0-6935 GCA_031413035.1 Leifsonia sp.
GTTGGCCCGCGCCGCCGGCATTGGCGATACCGGCCGAGTTGAAGCCTGCGGCGACGAAACAGTTGCGCAGTTCCGGCGCCTCGCCGAGGATGAAGTTGCCGTCGGGCGTGAAGCTTTCCGGGCCATTGAGCAGCATCTTCACCTTTGCCGTTTCGAGACAAGGCGTGCGGTGGATCGCGGCTTTCATCAGCGGCTCGAACTGATCCCAGTCTTCGCCCAGCAGCTCGAAGCGGAAGGTCGAAGGAATCGGGTCCACCGCCCAGGGCCGATTCGCCCGCGTCATCCTTGGCAACGAGGGCAGCCAAGGCGGCAAGAATCGTCGCGTCGTAGGCCTCGCTGGCATAACGGAACTGCGTGAGATTGGGGTCGGACTGCTTCAGGCGAGCGATGAATGCGTCGTCCGGCTGAAATCCCTCGATGATGCCGTTGACATCCTTTATTGATCCCGCCGGCAGCGCTTGCGAATAGTCACCGGTGTTCTGGGTCGTGAGCCACAGCTTCGTGCCGCCGAACCCGGCATTCACGACTTGGGTGATCAGCGCCTTGGTTGCATCGAGGGTGCTGTAGGTACTCGAGAGCACGACGACGTCGGGCTCAGACTCCTTCACCTCGGCGACGTACGGCGCAAAGTCCTTCGCGTTCGCCGGAACGCTGACCGAGGCGACTATCTCGCCGCCCCCGGACTCGACGCTGTCGGTCAGCACGGGCACGAGGGCCTGCCCGAGCTCGTCATTGATGTAGATGATCGCGACCGCGAGGGGGTCGCCTTCGGTGAGTACGTCCCCAAGCACCGCACCCTGCCGGCCGTAGCCGGGGATGGTCCTGAAGAAGTATTCGCCACCACGAAGGCTCGACAGTCCGGGAAAGGTCGCGGCCGGAGAGATCATGGCAATCTTCTCCGCCGCGGCGAGGGGGATGAGCCGCTCAGCGAGCACAGACGACGTTGGTCCAACCACAACATCCACTTCGTTCGTGACGAGGTCGGCGAGCGACACCTCTGCCTTGGTACCACTGGCATCTCCGGAGTCACGATGGAGCACCTCGACGGGAACCCCGCCTATGCCCCCGGCGTCATTGATCTCCTTCACCGCGATCTCGACCCCCGCGACCTGAGCCGCTCCAAGGAAGGCAAACGTGCCGCTCGTGGGGACGATCGTACCGATGCGCAAAATGCCGTCACCGGTCGGCAGAACCGTCTGGGTGGGAGTAGGGGTCGGCATCGGCACGGGTGGCGCACAACCGACAAGGAGGGCTCCGGAGACGGCAAGCACCACTGCGCTGGTGACGATCACGCGCGCGGGACGACTGACCATGGAGAATCCCTTCAGCTGACTCTTTGGGAAGGATAGCGGTGACGCAGCATGTCGATCGTGAGGATCGCCAGAGCAAGCCAGACCGTCGCGAATCCGATCCACCGTTCTAGCGGCATGGGTTCGCCCACTATGACCACCCCGATGATGAGTTGCAGCACGGGGGCCAGGTATTGCACGAGTCCCAGGTAGACAAGCGGGATTCGCCGGGCCGCCGCTGCGAACAGAAGCAGTGGTATCGCGGTTGCCACCCCCACGCTGCCCAGCAGCACGGTGTGCAGTGGTGACACGGTTCCAAAAGAAAGGCCCGACGTGAGGGCGATCGTCACGAGAACCCCGGCTGCGAGCGGACTGAGAACAGCCGTCTCGACCGTCAACCCACCGATCGCATCCGCTCGGGGTCCTACGCGCTTCTTGATGAGTCCGTAGAGGCCGAAACTGAAAGCCAGGGTAAGGGCGATCCAGGGAAACGCCCCGTAGCCGATGGCGAGGATCACGACGGCAACCGCGCTGACTCCCACCGCGAGCCACTGGAGCGGTCGCAGCCGCTCTCGGAGCACGACTACGCCGAGCAGAACGGTGACGATCGGATTGGTGAAGTATCCCAGCGAAGCCTCGACAACGTGACCGGTCAGCGTCGCGAAAATGAAGACGGTCCAGTTGATGAGAATGAAGACGGCCGCGAGGGCGAGGGACGCCACGGCAGTGCGGTCACGTACGATCTCTGCCAGTCGCGACCACCCTCGAGTTACTGCGAGCAGGATCAGGCAGAACCCGAGCGACAGCACAACCCGCCACGCGACAATCTCGATTGCACCGGTGGGCCCGAGCACCAGGAACAGCAGAGGCAAGAAGCCCCACAGCAGGTACGCGGCGACTGCAAAGGCCAGCCCTGAGGGGGAGATCCGCTCGCGAGGTTGAAGGTCAGCGGACACGGTCTTCAGCCTACGGCCGCCACCAATGGCTGAGGGCCCCGTGGCGGTGCCACGGGGCCCTCAGTAACCAATTCGGTTGAACTAGCGGACGACTACCGCGAGCACGTCACGGGCCGAGAGAACCAGAAGGTCTTCGCCGTCGTACTTGACCTCGGTGCCACCGTACTTCGAGTAGATGACCTTGTCGCCGACGGCGATGTCGAGGGGAATGCGGTTGCCGTTGTCGTCGATGCGACCGGGACCGACCGCGACGACCTCGCCCTCCTGGGGCTTCTCTTTTGCAGTGTCAGGAATGACCAGACCAGACGCAGTGGTCTGCTCGGCCTCGACCTGCTTGATGACAATGCGATCTTCGAGCGGCTTGATGGACACCGACACGGTTGACCTCTTTCTAAGGCTTATGAATTCTGAAGGCTTGTGGTTGGCACACTCCCTATGAGAGTGCCAGACCAACTATACGCGTTGGTTGGCACTCGATCAATGTGAGTGCCAACGGGTGATCTCAAGCGCTGCACGATACCGTGAAGCCATGGATCGGGACGAGGTGCGCGAACTGCTCTCCACGGAGGGCCTGCGCCTGCTCGACGGGTTACCCCGGTACGAGTCCACCCGCGACGTGGTGCGCATGGTCAGCGAGCTGCGGGCGGCGGGGCATCCACCCGCTCGGGTCGCGGCGGTGCTCACCCAAGCCAAGCTGCGTGCGCGCGCCGAGGCGAAGTTCGGGCCGTTCGCTGCCTCGATGCTCTTCACCGAAGCCGGTCTCGAGCAGGCCACCCGGCTGAGCGTGGCGGCTCTGCACGCGGGCCGGTTTCAGTCTGCCGGTCTCGGTTGGATCGCCGACCTCGGTTGCGGCATCGGCGCGGATGCTCTCGCCATCGCCGCGCTCGAGCTTGAAGTCACCGCGGTCGAGCGTGACGAGGTGACTGCCGCGATGGCCGCCTACAACCTCGCGCCCTGGTCTAACGCCCGAGTCGAGCTCGGCGACGCCGAGGACTTTGACCTCGCCGGGATCGACGGCGTCTACCTCGACCCAGCCCGGCGCGACGGGGCCAAGCGCCTCAAGAACCCGAGCGACTGGTCTCCGAGCCTCGACTTTGCGTTCGGTCTCGCCGATCGCCTGCCGGTTGGGGTCAAGCTCGGTCCGGGAATCGACCGCGACCTGATCCCCCCCGCTGCCGAGGCGCAGTGGGTCTCGGTCGATCACGAGGTCGTCGAGCTTGGGCTCTGGTTCGGTGCGCTCGCGCGGCCGGGCATCCGGCGCTCAGCGCTCGTGGTCGGGCGCCACGGGATGGCGGAGTTGACCGCGAGCGACGACAGCGAGGATGCCACGGTAGGCACCCTCGGGCAGTACCTGTATGAACCCGACGGCGCCGTCATCCGGGCCCGACTCATCGGCGACCTCGCGCGCACCCTGGACGGCCGGATGCTCGACGCGACCATTGCCTACGTGACAAGCGACACGTCCGCCGAGTCACCGTTCGCTCAGGGATTTCGAATCGTGGCGGACTTCCCGCTCGACCAGCGCACCCTCAGACGCGAGCTAGCCGCCCGGCGGATTGGCACCATTGAGATCAAGAAGCGCGGGGTTGATATCGATCCGGCAGCGTTCCGCACCGCATTGAATCCTCAGGGCGACGAGAGCGCGACGCTCATTCTCACTCGCATCGGCGGCAAACGCAGGGCGCTGCTTGCCGATCGGCTCTAACCGAGAATGCTCGTTGTCGTCACGACTAGTTGTAGAAAGAGGCCGCCGGAACGAGGGCAAGGATGAACGCGAACCAGAGAATGACCGCGATCACCACCAGAACTCCAATGCCGATACCGACGTACCCGGTAATGATTCCGGTGAGCCAGAAGGGCTTTGCGTAGGGCTGGCTCTTCTGTGCCATGTGCCCGGTGATCACCGCGGCAACCGAGACGATGAGGCCGAAGAAGAGTCCAGCGATGCCGAGAATCATCGAAGTAATGCTGAGACCCTGAGCAGGACCAGTGGCTTGAGTCGCGTACGTCTGGGCGTAGGGGTTCGCGGGTGGGGGAGTAGGTGGCACCGCTGGCGGTGGCGTCGCGGGTACCACCGGTGCGGGAGTCGTCGCCGTGGCTTTGGTCGCGGCAGCTTTGGTCGCGGCCGGTGTAGTCGCCGCCGCCTTAGTCGAAGCCGTTGAAGCAGTGGATGCCGGCGCCTTCGCGGCCCTGGTTGACGGCGCCTTCGGGGCGGCCTCTACCGGTGGGATCGCCGGGGGCGGAGGGGGGGTCGCGCCGCTCGGCGGGAGCGGTACGGGGGGAAGCGCGTCGTTCTTGTCTGCCATGGCTAGCTCCTTGTGCGGTGTCATTCGACCCTACAACGTGCGGAAGGCCCGCGCCCAGTGGGCGCGGGCCTTCCGTTCGATGAAGATTAGTAGTTGAGCGAACCGGTGGATGCCGCGAGCGCGAAGAACGAGAACCAGACAATGAGGCCGATGATGAGAGCGACCAAACCGAGGTAGCCCAGGATCAGACCGATGATGGCTAGCACGTTGCCCTGCTCACCGGTCTTCTTGATCTGGCCGAGCGAGATGTGGCCGGTGATGATGCCGACGAGGCTCAGGCCAAGAACCGAGGTCACGAGCGAAACGATCGAGAGAACGTTCCACTTGGCGGCCGGTGCGTACGACGGAGCGGGGGGCGGAGTGACTTCGGACATGTGGGTGATGCTCCTTAGATTGGGTGCGATTTGCGCGGTGCCATCGTGACAGTCCCCGCCACCCCTGTCAACGTCAGGCGGCGGAGTGTTGCCTACCGTTTCAGCCCTGAATCGTGGTGACCGGCAGGGTCGAATCCGCGCCGAAGTCCAAGCCGGATGCCGCGTGCCCCGCCATTACGAGCTGTGCTCCCAGCGCGGCGATCATCGCGCCGTTGTCGGTGCACAGCGCCAATGGCGGAATCCGCAGCTCGACGCCGGCCGCGGCAGACCGGTCCGCGGCGAGTTCCCTGACCCGTGCGTTGGCCACGACTCCGCCGCCGAGGAGGAGGCGAGGAACCCCGAGGTCACGGCATGCAGCGAGAGCCTTGGTGAGGAGCACATCCGCGACAGCCTCACGGAAGCTCGCGGCGACATCCGCGAGAGGAAGCTCGTTGCCGGCATCCTGTTCGCGCTCGACCCAGCGCGCGACCGCGGTCTTGAGCCCCGAGAAGGAAAAGTCGTAGCGGTGGTTCTCGAGATCCTTGGGAAGGCTGAGTCCTCGCGGAAAGCGGATAGCGGTCGGGTCTCCCCCGACGGCAGCACGGTCGATCTCCGGCCCGCCAGGGTAGGGCAGGCCGAGGAGGCGTGCGACCTTGTCGAAGGCCTCTCCTGCGGCGTCGTCAATCGTCTCGCCGAGTAGCTCGACATCGGAGACGAGATCACGCACCAGCAGGAGCGACGTGTGGCCGCCCGAGACGAGGAGCGCGATTGTGGGGAGTTCTAGCGGGGGGCGCCCTTCGAGAACTTCAGGAACCGTCAGGATGTCGGCACCCACGTGCCCGACGAGATGGTTGACCGCGTACAGCGGCTTGTCGAGCGCAAGAGCGAGAGCCTTCGCCGCACCCACGCCAACCATCAGGGCACCGGCGAGCCCCGGACCACTGGTGACGGCGATCGCATCAATGTCGGCCAGGGTGACGCCGGCGTGTTGGAGCGCAGCGGTAAGAGTCGGGGTCAGCGCTTCGAGATGCGCGCGAGCGGCGACCTCGGGCACGACACCGCCATAGCGAGCGTGCTCCTCCATCGATGAGGCGATCACGTTGGCGAGGAGGGTCGTGCCGCGCACTATGCCGACACCCGTTTCGTCGCAACTGGTCTCGATGCCGAGGACTACAGGCTCTGGCGTGCTCACTCGGCCACCGACATCCGCGGCTCGGGAATCGCCAAGCGCATGATGATCGCGTCGACGCCGTCAGGCTGGTAGTACTTCGGGCGCACCGCGATCTGCTCGAACCCGAGCGAGGCATACAACCCCTGCGCGCCGGGGTTGTCGGCCCGAACCTCGAGGAATACCTCGCTCGAGCCACGGTCGCGTGCCTCATCGATCAGCCGCAACATGAAGACCCGGCCGAGCCCACGGCGCCGCGAGCCGGGCGCAACGCCGATGGTCTGGATGTCGGCCTGCGGCGTCCGCAGAGGCGCGCGCAGTCCCGCATAGCCGTCGATCCTGGTCGGCTCGTCGGGTGGGAAGGCAACGAGGTAGTAGCCGTGCCTGTCAGCGAGCTCAGCGCGCATGGTGTCGCGCGACCAGGCATCCGTCGTGAAGAGCTCGTTCTCGAGCGCCATGATCGCATCAAGGTCGTCAGCGGATGCTCGTCGCAGCTGCCACAGACCGCTCACGACGTCACCCGCTTCGGGCCAGTCGACAGTGTCACATCGGGTGAGCGGAGGTAGATCGCCGTGTCTGCGCCGAAGGGCCTGCGGTTCGCGTACATCAGTTCGGCGACCATGCCGAGGGCGCCAGCGGAGACCAGTCCGCTGTCGAGTAGGAGGTAGTCGGCGTACCCGGCAACGTGTTGCTCGAGCTCGGCGGCGGGAGCCAGCGCGGGGCCGGCGGTTCGGGTGGGGAGGCCCGCTGCATCCGTGCCCGAATACACGCTCCAGAAGACCTCACGCCGTCGCGCGTCGGTTACGACGAGCGTGGGCTGGGTCGCCCCGTAGGCGATCGCGTCATGGCTCATCACAGGCACA
>JANOED010000102.1:0-6814 GCA_031413035.1 Leifsonia sp.
CTCGCGCGTGCCCAACTACGCGTGCACGAGCAGGCAGCGCCGCCCGGGCTGCCGACCGCACGGGAGTCGCTGAACAACCAGATCGCGAGCGCCGACTTGCCTCGCAACCTTCGCGACTTCAGCCTGCGTGAGCTCGATCAACTTCCCGACGGCAATTCCCTCTGTCACGGGGACTACCATCCAGCCAACGTGCTCATCCAGGGCTCGCACGCGGGGGTGATCGACTGGATCCGAGCAACCAAGGGGGTCCCAGAGTCTGACTTTGCGCGAACTCTCGTCATCCTGAAGTGGGCTGAGCCTCCCGCCGAGGAGACCATACCGACGCGGCTACTGATCTCCGCGGGCCGAGAAGTGCTAGCTAGCGCATTCACGAGGGCCTACACCCGTCGAGTTGCTCGAGCGCTGACCCAGCTTCGTTCATGGATGAGTGTCAACGCAGCGGCGCGGGTCGGTGACAACCTCGTGTCAGAGCGACCTGGCCTGCTGGGCTATCTCGAGCGCAGCTCTCTCTCCTCGAGGTAGCACGACGCGCAAAGCGACTCATACGTGACATCCACACCACCTGCACTGAGGCCACTCGAAGTGTCGATCGCGACCTGATCTCCGTCGAAAACGAAGTCGGGTCCGACCTTGCGGGCATTGAAGATAGCCTTCCTGCCGCACCGGCAGATCGTCTTGAGCTCCTCAAGCGAATGAGCCACTTCCAGCAACCGACGGCTGCCGGGGAAGGCCATGGTCTGGAAGTCGGTTCGAATCCCGTACGCGAGCACCGGAACATTGTCGAGAACTGCAATCTGCAGTAGATCGTCGACCTGGGCCGGTGTCAAGAACTGTGCTTCGTCTACCAGCAGGCAACTCACCGGCGTTGTCTCGCCACCGGAAGACGGCCGAGCGCTTTCGGTGTGGAAGGCATCCCGCATGCTCTCATCGGGGGCCACGACGAAGTCGACGTCGCGGGTCACGCCAAGCCGGGACACGATCGCGAGGTCACCCTTGGTATCAATGCGGGGCTTAGCCAGAAGAACTCGTTGCCCCCGCTCCTCGTAATTGAAAGCGGCCTGCAGCAGGGCGGTGCTCTTGCCGCTGTTCATTGCCCCGTACCGAAAGTACAGTTTGCTCAACTCAGATACCCGTCCTCAGCTGCCCGCCGAATGAGTTCGGCCTTCTTGCTGGCCGGACGGTTCACTTTGGCATACTTCTCGCGCACGCGGCGAAGGTAGGTCTTGGCAGTCTCATATTGGACTCCCATTTTCGTTGCAACCTCGTTGGTGCTGAGACCAGAAACGTAAAGAGTCATGGCTTCAGTTTCCCCGGCACTGAGCTTCGGACGGGCCCGCGCCACCGCGCCTACCGGAAGCGGACGCCAGTCACGCTGCACAGAGTGCTTGGGGTCGATCCCCATGACGCGTCGTGCGGCATCCATCACCTCTCGCATAGGCAGCGTCTTCGAGAGGAAGTCAGCAACACCGGCGTTCATCGCCCGTTCGCGAGTCTCGTCGCTATCGAGGCTGGACAGAACGATCACCTTCGCACCTGCAGCGCGACAGGTGCGCACGCGTGCCTCAATCGAGACCGGTTCTTTGAGCTGAAAGTCGAGGAATACCAGGTCAGTCGGGAAGTTGGGGCTGTGTACGAGTTCCAGCCACGTGCTCGCGCTCAGTACCAAGTCGAAGTCTGGCGCGTTCGTCTCAATCCAACTCCGCAGGCTGTCGAGAAGCACCTCGTGGTCGTCCAGAATCGCAAGTCGCACGCGCGCATCGCTTAGATCGCGAACCGTCATAGCGGGCCCCCTCCGCTCGCGCCAGCCGCGAGTACTGTCCCCCGAGGATGATTATGTCACCCATGCTGGCCGTCGTGTACCCCGCTCTCGGGGTACACGAACCGTGCTGTGGTCAGTCCTGGATTCCGAGAGACGCAGCTGTGGCTGACACGATACGTGCCGCGTTAGCCGGATCATCAGACAACTGGGTGCCGTAGCTGGGGATCATTGTCTTCAGGTTGGGAGTCCATTCGGCAATACGCTCCGGGAAGCACTTCTCGATGAGGTCGAGCATGATGGAAACTGCAGTGGATGCCCCCGGTGAAGCACCGAGAAGTCCGGCAAGGCTTCCGTCAGAGGCTGCGACCACCTCGGTGCCGAACTGAAGCACCCCGATCTTTGCGGGATCCTTCTTGATTACCTGAACTCGTTGTCCCGCGGTAATGCGATACCAGTCTTGCGGCCGGGCATCGGGATAGAACTGCTGCAGTTCAGCAAACTTCGTCGACGATGGTGCGAGCAACTGACCGACGAGATAGCCGACCAGTGCCAAGTTCGAGAGCCCCGCCGCGAGCATCGGAATGATGTTGTGCCACCGGATCGACGCGAAGAGATCGAGCACCGAGCCGGTCTTGAGAAACTTGGGGCTGAACCCTGCGTAGGGGCCGAACATCAGGCTGCCCTGACCGTCTACCACTCGCAAATCGAGGTGCGGCACCGACATGGGAGGTGACCCGACAGCTGCCTTTCCATAGACCTTCGCGGTGTGTCTCGCCACCAGCTCCGGGTTGTCAGTGCGCAGGAATTCCCCGCTGACCGGGAAGCCGCCGTACCCGCGAATCTCTTTGATACCGGACTTCTGAAGCAGGCCCAGAGCGTAACCACCCGCGCCAACGAAGACGAATCGGGCGGTCACTGGCGGTAAGGGCGTACCTCCGATGTCGCTGCGCAGCCGAAGCGTCCACGCGCCGTCGCGCTGCCGCTTCAAGCCGGTCACCTTGACCTCGGTGTTCAGGCCCGCACCGCTCGTAGTGAGGCTCTTCGTCAAGAGCTTGGTTAGGGCGCCGAAGTCGACGTCGGTTCCCGCGGCAATTCGCGTCGCGGCGATCGGCTGGGACTTCTTGCGCCCGGGAATCATCAGCGGTGCCCAAGTGCGGATCGTGCGAGCATCCGTGGAGAATTCGAGCCCAGCGAACAGTGGATGCCCATTAAGCGCCTCGTACCGCTTGCGCAAGTACTCGACATTGGCCTCACCCCAGACGACGCTCATGTGCGGTGTCGAGTTGATGAATGCCGACGGTTCGGGAAGATCGCCGGTGCCGACCAAGTGCGCCCAAAACTGCCGAGTGACTTGGAATTGTTCGTTGACCTTGACCGCGCTCGAGATCTCGATCGTGCCGTCAGTGCGCTCGGGCGTGTAGTTGAGCTCGCACAGGGCCGAGTGCCCGGTGCCCGCATTGTTCCACGGGTACGAACTCTCCATCGCGACTTCTCCGAGCCGCTCATAGATCTGAATGTCCCACGTCGGTTCAAGCTTCTTCAGAAGCACACCAAGCGTCGCACTCATGATGCCGCCACCGACGAGCGCCACATCCACGGTTTTACTCACAGCCCCAGTTTAGTGCTGGCTCACAGTCCCAATTCTGTCAACGCAGCATCCATACGTCTGGCCAGCTCCGCGTAGCCGTCGTCGTTGGGATGCAGTCCGTCAGAGGCCATCCACTCGGGGTGGCCTTCGATCCAGCGGGAGGCACCAGGGATGTAGTCCGCGTCGATCGCGGCCGCGGCATCCTTCACCCAGCCGATGATGATCTCGACCGACTCGGGGCGCTCGTCGGTGTACCAGAACGGTTCGACGACGATGAACCGGGCGTCGGGAAGCGCGGTTGTCAGACGGTCGAAATCTTCGGCGATCTGAGTCTTGATGCCGTCGCCAACGCGCGGGTAACTGAAGTTGTCGTTGAGCCCCATGGTTACGACCACGATGTCGGGATCGTCGTCGATGATGAGACCCGGCAGGTCGAGGCCGACGAGTCGGTTGTTAACGAAGCCAAGACCATTCACGCTCGGATTGAACTCGCTCCAGCCGCGGTCGTCGCAGATGATCGTCGACCACCGCTTCGCTGGTTCGGATGCCCCGGTCCCCAGTGTGTACGAGTCCCCGTAGAAGGCAACCCGCGTCGCCATCTCGTCGCGAGGTGCCGGGGCCGGGTCAGCCACCGGAGCACACGCCGCGAGACTGATGACGGCCGCAGCCGCAGCGACCCCAACCCACTTCATCATGCGCTGCGCTCACCGGGCCGGCGCGACCTAGGCCGCCGCGGTGGCGAGCTTCGCGGCGACCAGTTCAGCGATCTGCACCGCGTTGAGCGCTGCGCCCTTGCGGAGGTTGTCGTTGCTAATGAACATCGCGAGTCCGCGGTTGTTCGGCACACCCTCGTCTTGGCGCAGGCGACCCACGTAGCTCGGGTCTTGGCCCGCGGCCTCGAGTGGTGTGGGTACATCGGTCAACACGACACCGGGGGCATCCCGCAGAAGCTCCTTGGCGCGCTCGACGGTCAGCGGGCGGGCGAACTCGGCGTTAATCGCGAGCGAGTGTCCAGTGAAGACCGGAACACGCACGCACAGACCGCTCACGAGAAGCTCGGGCAGTTCGAGGATCTTGCGGCTCTCGTTGCGCAGCTTCTTCTCCTCATCAGTCTCGCCGAGTCCGTCATCGACGAAGTTGCCGGCCTGCGGGATCACGTCGAACGCGATGGTCTTGGGAAATGCGGTGGCGGCAGGGAAGTCGACGGCCGAGCCGTCGTGCACGAGGGCCGCGGCATCCTGACCCAGGGCAGCTCGTGTCTGGTTCAGCAGCTCTTCGCCGCCCTTGAGACCCGCGCCAGACACTGCTTGATAGGTGTTGACGATGATCCTCTGAAGGCCAGCCTCGGTGTCGAGCACCTTAAGGATCGGCATCGCGGCCATGGTGGTGCAGTTCGGGTTGGCGATGATCCCCTTGCGCGCCTCAGCGATGGCGTGCGGGTTCACCTCGCTCACGACAAGCGGAACATCCGGGTCCATGCGCCAGCCGGACGAATTGTCAATGACGAGCACCCCGGCCTCGGCGAAGCGCGGTGCCTGCGCCTTGCTCGTAGTTGCCCCAGCCGAGAAGATGGCGACGTCAAGACCGGTGGGGTCGGCAGTAGACGCATCCTCGACGACAACCTCGACGCCTTTGAACGGCAGCGTCGTGCCAGCACTGCGCGCCGAGGCGAAGAAACGAATCTCTGCAACGGGAAAATCGCGCTCCTCAAGGAGGCGACGCACGACCGCACCCACCTGGCCGGTGGCGCCAACAACGCCGATGCGGATGCCCTGCTCGCTACTCATGGGGTTAATTGTGCCACGCGCGCGGGAGTTAGCGCCCAGTGCCCCCATGCACGACCGCTTCCTCATCAGCGTCGAGTCCAAACGCAGTGTGCACGACTCGGATCGCCTCGTTGAGGGTGTCGGCCCGAGTGACGACCGAGATGCGGATCTCGCTGGTGGAGATCATCTCGATGTTGATACCCGCGTCGGAGAGCGCGCGGAACAACTGAGCCGAGACGCCCGCACTCGTGCGCATGCCCGCGCCGACCACGGCGAGCTTGCCGATCTGGTCGTCATACTCGAGCGCCTGGAATCCGGCAGACTTCTGACCGACCCGCAGCGCCTTGAGCACCTTCTCGCCCTCTGCCTTGGGCAGCGTGAACGAGATGTCGGTGAGCCCGGTGGATGCGGCCGAAACGTTCTGAACGATCATGTCGATGTTTGCGCCGGCCTCCGCAACAATCGTAAAGATGTCCGCTGCTTTGCCGGGAACATCGGGCACACCCACAACGGTGATCTTTGCTTCGTTGAGGTCGCCTGCAACGCCTGTGATGATCGGTTCTTCCACCGGTTCTCCCTTGCTCGATGTGCCGCCCGGAGGGTTGGTGTCGTACGAGTCGACCACCCACGTACCCTCGTTGTTGTTGAACGATGACCGAACGTGCAGCGTCACACCGTGGCGACGGGCATATTCGACGGCGCGGATGTAGAGCACCTTGGCGCCAGCCGCCGCGAGTTCGAGCATCTCCTCACTCGTGATGAGGTCGATCTTGTGTGCCTTGGGCACGACTCGAGGGTCTGCGGTGAAGATGCCGTCAACATCCGTGTAGATCTCGCAGACGTCAGCGCCGAGGGCCGCCGCCAGCGCCACAGCAGTCGTGTCGGAGCCACCTCGGCCGAGCGTGGTGATGTCTTTGGTGTCCCGATTGAATCCCTGAAACCCGGCGACGATGACGATGGCTCCCTCGTCGAGAGCCTCGCGCAGGCGCACGGGCGTGACATCCACAATTCGGGCAGAACCGTGGCGAGAATCGGTGATCATGCCAGCTTGACTGCCGGTGTACGAGCGGGCTTCGACGCCCATACTCTTGATGGCCATCGCGAGCAGCGCCATCGAGATACGCTCACCGGTGGTGAGGAGCATGTCCATCTCTCGCGGGTCGGGGATCGGTGCGACCTCGTGGGCGAGATCGACGAGCTCGTCTGTCGTGTCTCCCATCGCGCTTACGGCAACGACGACGTCATTGCCGGCCCTCTTGGTCTCGACAATCCGCTTGGCGACGCGCTTGATGCTCTCCGCGTCGGCGACCGACGATCCGCCGAACTTCTGGACGATCAAGCTCACGTGAAGGCTCCTGCAACTGGGGGAATGTGGGCCTTGGCCCGACGACCAATTCTAAAGGCGACGCGGGGGCAGTTCTCGACGCGCTAGTTCTGCACCAGCCGCCGACCCTCGAAGGCGCGACCGAGGGTGACCTCGTCTGCGTACTCGAGATCGCCGCCGACCGGCAGCCCGGATGCGAGGCGCGTGACTCGCAGGTTCGGTTGCACCAGCAGCCTGGTGAGATAGGTCGCCGTCGCCTCGCCCTCGAGGTTGGGGTTGGTCGCGAGAATCACCTCGGTCACCGTGCCGTCGGCGAGGCGCATGACGAGTTGCCGAATGCTGAGGTCGTCTGGGCCCACGTTATCGATGGGGCTGAT
>JANOED010000103.1:0-10303 GCA_031413035.1 Leifsonia sp.
GGCTTTTGCTGCACGCGCTACTGCGTCAACACCGTCTGCTCCCGGCTGGCCGCGACGTCGGGCCAGTTCGAGGATCGCGTCGGCCCCGATCTCGTCTGCAAGCGCAGAGCCCCCACCGCTTAGGTAGCTGATCTCGCCCGCCCCGCCCGACGCGCCTTGGAGTATTCCCCCGTTGACCCAGCTGGCAAGACCGACGCCAGGGCCAAGCCAGATGAGGCACATCGTAAGGTCGTCATCCACAATCCCCCGAGTGCGTCGCTCTGCGAGCAGTGCTAGCTTCACGTCGTTCTCGACGACCGTCTGTGCAACGCCGTTGCCGGTGCGAGCGACGAGCTTCGCAACTTCTTCAGGCGCCCACGTCGGCAGTGACCCCGCGTGCCGCAGCTGTCGGGTGCGTGCGTCGAAGCTCGCCGCGACTCCAATAACGATGTCGCGCAGTCTGCTGCGCGAGAGTCCGGCGGCCCGAAGGGCTTCCCCGATGTGCCGCTCAACATGCCCGGGCCGGTGGTCGGATGCCGTGGCCGAGTGCGGAGTGCGGAGTGCGCCGTAGACGGTACCGGTTGCATCGACAATTCGCACCTCGAGCGCCTCGACCGAAATCGACACCGCCGCACTGAGCACTACCCCGGAGTCGACCGAGTACTCCTTCATCCGCGAACCCGACTCCCGCTCGAGCAGGAGGCCCGACCCACGCAACTGGTCGACGACCTCCGCGACGCTCGGCTTAGAGAGCCCGGTCCACCGGGCGAGGGTGGCACGGGAGGCCCAGCCAGAGTCGAGCAGGATCCCGACGACCTCTTCGGCGTTCATCGTGCGAATTGTGCGAGGTCTTGCGACAACCATGTTCCGCCAGCCTTTCGCAAGTAGTAAGGTTTCCTTACTGCGAAGATACGCGGTGTCAGTTGGCGGGTCAAGCGACCCGCGACCCGGCGAGGAGGCCTGGTGATCGGGACCACACTCATGGCGAGCGAGATCGCTGAGCAGCCTGTCGCGCTCGCGAGACTTCTGGCCAGTGGCCGGGCGCAAGTTGCCGAGGTCGCGGAGTTTCTGAAGACACGACGACCCCGCGCCGTGCTGTTCGCGGGTAGAGGCACTAGCGCGAATGTGGGAACGTTCGGGCGCTATCTCTGGGCCTCAGAGCTCAATCTGCAGTGCTCAGCACTGACACAGTCAGCGCTCACTTGGTACTCCGCACGACCGGATCTTCGCGATGTTCTCGTAGTGGCGATCTCGCAGAGCGGACAGTCGCCAGACCTTCTGGCGGCCATGGAAGCCTCGCAGGAATGTGGCGCGACCGTTCTCGCGATAACGAACGATGCCGCATCTGACTTGGCAGATCTGGCCGACATGGTCATTGATGTCGATTGTGGTGCCGAACGAGCGGTTGCCGCGACGAAGTCGTACACCAATTCGCTTCTGGCGATCGCAATGGTGGCAGCAGCGACGAGGGGTGGCGACCCTATTCCCGAAGAGCAGTTGTGCGTGGCGGCCGACGAGCAGCTCGGCAACTTTCCCGCCTTGGCTCGCCTTGCTGAGGAGCTCGACGGCGAGACCCGGCTCATCTCCACCGGCCGAGGTCTGTCGTTGGCTACCGCACAAGAGGCCGCGCTCAAGATCACTGAAACGTGTCTTTTTCCCGCGATGGCCTTCGGTGCAGCCGACCTGCTCCACGGTCCGATTGCCATGGTTTCACCGGGATTCCCAGTAATCGCGGTCGACTCCCACGGTCGCGGACCGGACTACATGGCAGCCACCTTCTCCGCGCTCCACGAACGCGGAGCCCGGGTCATGACACTCTCGCCAGACGGACACGGCTCTGCCGGTATCGGTGTCACCTCGGTTCGCCCTCCGACGGTTGCGCTGGCCCCGATCATCGAGATCATCGCGCTTAAACTGCTCGCCCTAGAGATGTCTCGACGCCGTGGGGTGTCGGTCGATGAGCCAGGCGGACTGTCGAAGGTCACCCTCACCCGCTAAGAGAGAACGTAACGAAAGGAAGTCTCACATGCATGATCCGTTGAGTTCGTATGACCTGGTCGAGGATGAACTGAGTCAACTGCGCGAGACCGGCCACGATGTGTCCGCGGCCGCTGAGAAGTTCGCCACGCTCAGCCCAGACGATGTCGAGGCGCTCGAGGAGCTCCTTACCGGGTTGAGCCAGGTTCAGCGCTCGCCGGGTTGGGACTACGTCGAGCCGGATGCCTGGGCTGACATTGTCGATAGCCTGCCCCCCGCTCCGACGATGGTGCGACCCGGGCGCGCGGAGATCGACGACAAGATCCTCGGCGGATGGCTCGGGCGCATCGCTGGCTGCAATCTCGGAAAGCCCATTGAGGATGGCTTCACCTTCACGACAACGAATCTCCGCGAGTACTTCGAACTGGCTGGCGCCTGGCCGCTGCTCGACTACATCCCGAAGATGGACCCAATGCCAGAGGGGTACACCCTGCTCGGCAACTGGGTGGAGACCACTCGGGGAAATGTCAACGGGTCCGCTCGCGACGATGACATCGACTATCCCATTCTCGGCCTGCACCTCATGGAGCACCACGGCGCTCAGGTGTCGACCCGCGACGTAGCCAACAGCTGGCTCGAGCTACTGCCGTACTACCAGGTGTACACAGCGGAGCGCGCCGCGTACACCAATCTCATCAACGGTGTTCCGCTCGAAGCAGTGCCCTCGACGCGCAACCCCTATCGAGAGTGGATCGGTGCCCTGATCCGCGGCGATGTCTTCGGCTGGGTGAACCCGGCAAGTCCTCGTGATGCGATGGCACTGGCCTATCGGGATGCCGCACTCTCGCACGTCGCCAATGGCATCTACGGCGAACTCTGGTCGGCGGCGCTCGTGTCGTGCGCGTTCGTTGCATCATCTCCGCGCGAGGCGATCGAGATGTCACTCGACCACGTTCCGCCGCGCTCCCGCCTCGCCGAGGCCCTTCGGTTCGTCATTGCGAAGAAAGACGAAGGCAAGACTTGGGAGGAGGCGGTCTCAGCTATTCAAGAGTCCTACGGCCACTACAGCTGGGTGCACACCATCAACAACGCCGCACTCATCGTGGCCGGGCTCCTCTGGGGCGAGGGCGACTACTCGGCAACCGTGGGGCTCACTGTGGCCGGGGGGTGGGACACCGACTCGAACGGCGCGACCGCCGGCTCGGTGAGTGGTGTGCTTCTCGGAGCGGCGGCGCTTCCCGCCCACTTCATCGAACCCCTCCACGACCGCACTCGCTCCGCCATTTTCGGCTTCGACAACAGCGTGATCTCTGATCTTGCCGCCCGAACGAGCGTTCTTGCTCACCAAGGCCATGACTAGCCGGTCAGTTCTTCCACTCGCCCTTCGGTGAGTGCGAACAGAGAGGGTGCCCCGACCGTGTGGTCGAGGCACCCTCTTCGCTTACTTCGGGCGGGCCTACTCCAGGCTGGAGTCGAAGCTCACCCAGGTCGAGTCCAGCACCTGTTGCACCTTGGGTTCAGCATCGGTGAGGGCGGCTAGGGAATCACTCTCGCCACGGAGAACCGTGAGATAGGCATCGCCGATGATCCCGTTCCACGCGAACAGGTTCGGAGTGAACACCGTTGGACGTGCCAGGTTCGCGATGTCGCGGAACGACGTTTCCAGCTCTCCCTTGGCGGCGAAAGACTCGGCGTCGGCAAGCCGGACCGGCAGGAATCCGCGATCGGACTCAAGCTCCTGGCCGCGGGTGGCGACCAGCGCAAGGAATTCAGCTGCTGCGTCGGGGTTCTTGGCTCCTACTGGGATTCCGAGTGCAGTGGTCCAGCTCGAAACCCAGGGATCGGTTCCATCGGAGATGGGGGTCGGGGCGAGCCCGATGTCCATCGCCGCGAGATCGGGACTCTCGAGCGCCGTACTGGAGTCGAGGATCATCATCCCCAACCGCCCCTCAATCATGAACTCGAGCATCGCGTCTTCTGAGCCCGTAGCAGCGGTCTGCGCGGGACCGGGAGCGGTGCCGTCAGCAACCATGCCGGCGAGCGTCTCGAAGGTTTCGACGTACGTCGGGTTTGTGAGTTCAGCAGTCCGGCCCGAGTCGTCGAGGATAATGCCCCAGTCATTCCAGTAGGTCGGCGGTGACGCATCGCCTCCCCACTCGCTAACCCCAGCGTCGACAAGCTCGGCAGCAAGAGCTGCGTACTCGGTCATCGTCAACGATTCAGTCGCTGACGGGAAGGGAATCCCTGCAGCCGTGAACATCTCCTTGTTGTACGCGAGCATCATTGCGCCCACGCTTCCGCCGACACAGAAGATCTCGCCGTCGCGTCCGCATGCCGCCTCAAGAATGCCCTCGTTGAAGTCCGACAGGGGAAGATCGTTTGCCGCATACACAGTCTCGGTGACCGGTTGGAACGAACCGAGGTAGCCGGGTGTGTAGATCAGGGCAATGTCGGGCGGGCTGTTGGCCAGGATCGACGTCTCGAGTTTCGTCAGGTAGACGTCTTCGGGAATGTTGTTGATCTCTACCGTGATGTCAGGGTGAGTGCCCTCAAACTCGGTGGCGAGTTGCCGCATGACTGAATCTTCACCCAAACCGAAGACCATGATGGTCAGTGAGTTTGCGGCATCCGCCCCCCCACCCAACGGGGAACACCCGGCACTGACAACTGCTACTGCTCCCACGACGGCGACGCCGACTATGGTTCTGAGACGATACATCTTCGTATGGTTCCTCTCGAATGGACTTAGCTTGCCGCATCACTCAACTCGTGTTGCGTAGCCCTACCATAGACCTGAGCCGAGCCAGCGACAAGGGAATAGTTCAGGCTTGTTCCCCATCTCAAACCACTGCTAGGTTGTGCATTCAACACGAGTAGATTCAGGGCGATCAATGACGACTGCGCAGAGGCTTACGGATATAACTGACGCGCCTGGGCATCCGGCACCCGTTGACGACGAGCCGATCCTCGTAGGCCCCACTCCTAGGAACGGGCGAGGAGTCGAACGCTCACGCTCGAACAACGTGGCGGCTTATATATTCATGTCGCCTTGGCTTATCGGCACAGCGCTGTTTCTCATTGGACCGCTGCTCTTCTCGATGTATCTGAGCCTGACTAATTGGAACTTCTCCAACGACCCCGAGTTCGTTGGACTATCAAATTACGAGCGGATGCTCACCGACGACTATCGGTTCTGGCTCTCGCTGCGGGTCACCGGGCTTTATCTCCTCATCGCGGTGCCGGTCTACTCGGTTTTCGGTCTACTCGGCGCGCTATTGCTCAACGCGAAGGTCTGGGGAATCCGCGGATTCCGCACGATCCTCTTCCTTCCGTCGGTGCTGAGCGGAGTCGCCATTGCGGTTCTCTGGCTCCAACTTCTCAACCCAGACACTGGCGTGGTCAACACACTCCTGCGGTCTATCGGTGTTGAGGATCCGCCGCTCTGGTTCCTCGATCCCGCCTGGGCGGTTCAGGGAATGGTGCTCACCAATGCGTGGGCAATCATTGGCGGCAGCGCGATCATCTACCTCGCCGGCCTGCAGAACATCGATCCGGCCCTGTACGAGTCGGCCGCTATCGATGGCGCTGGGTTCATGCGCAAGTTCACTAGCATCACTCTTCCGATGCTCACGCCCACCCTCTTCTTCCAACTCGTCGTTACGGTGATCGGGGCTTTTCAAATATTCGACACCGCCTTCACGATTGGGCGAAGTGGGGGCAGTGACTCGCTGCTGTTCTATCTCGTCTACATGTGGCAGGTCGGGTTCCGCGACGGCCAACTCGGCTACGGCGCAGCTCTAAGCCTCTTCCTCTTCGTTGCGGGCTCGCTCGTGGTTGTACTGCTCCTCAAGACATCCAACCGTTGGGTATTCGACGAGAACGCGACTAGGTAGGCATCGATGTCACAAGCAGTGGAGCGAACGATCACAAGTCGCGAGAAACGATCGATTAACCTAGCTCGCAATGTACGGCCGATCGCGCGCCAAGTGGGCATCTACGCAATGCTGGTGGCGGCCAGTTTGTTGGTTGCACTGCCCTTGGGGTGGATGCTCACCGTCGCGCTGAAGCCTGACGGTGCAGTCTTCTTCACCAGTCCGCCGGAGTGGTTTCCGGTCACCGACTTCTATTGGGAGAACTTCTCGCGGGCGTTGTTCGATCCCGAGCGACCATTTGCGTTGTATCTCTTCAATACGATGTGGCTCGAGATTTTCATTGTCTTCGGGACCGTCGTTTCCTGTGCGCTGGTCGCTTATCCGTTCGCACGGCTCAAGTTTCGCGGCCAGAACGTGTTGTTCACGGTGGTTGTGCTGACCATGCTTATCCCCTGGCAAGGCCTCATGATTCCGCAGTTCGTGTTGTTCTACAACCTCGGGTGGTATGGCACCAGCCTGCCACTGATCGTCCCTGCGTTCACGGGCACGGGGTTTTTCATTTTCCTGATTCGTCAGTACATGAGATCAATCCCGCTCGAGCTCGACGATGCGGCCCGGCTGGATGGCGCGGGCACCTTCCGAATCTTCTGGTCGATCATTCTGCCTCTGTCTAAGCCTGCGCTCACGACATGTGCAGTGCTGACCTTTGTTGGAGTGTGGAGCGACCTGCTGGGGCCGATCATCTATCTCAACGACAGCAGCCAGTTCACTTTGGCCGTCGGGCTGTCGAACTTTGTCTCTCTCTACTCCAACCAGACCAACCTGCTCATGGCCGCGAACTTGATCACCATAATTCCAGTCGCGATACTCTACTTCTTTGCCCAGAAGCAACTCATCGGCGGGATCGCATCCGTCGGTCTCAAGGGCTAAGCGAAGCTTTGTGGCTCAACCGCGGCAATTAGGGAAAGTGCAGAATGCAATCTCAGGTCACCCACGCAGGCATCATTGTTGTTGGTTCCGCGAATCAGGATTACATCGTGCGGGTAAGCAAACCGCCACGCGAAGGTGAGACTGTGCTCGCCACGGGCCTCCTCAACCAACCCGGTGGCAAAGGTGCCAATCAGGCAGTCGCCGCTGCTCGGCTTCGGGGCAACGTTAGTTTCGTCGCCTGTGTTGGCGACGATGCCGACGGCGCGCTCCTGTTGCGTCAACTGCGGTCAGAAGGGGTCGACACGACCCATGTCGAAATCATTGGGCGAGGGCGCACCGGAATTGCCCTCGTCTCGGTCTTCGATTCGGGTGAGAACGCGATTACTGTCGTGCCGGGCTCGAACTTCGAGTTGAGCCCACGCCGGGTCGACGAGGCGATCGGCCGGCTCGCGGCAGAAGCCGCCGTTCTCGTGGTGCAGGCCGAACTCCTCACTGAGGTCATCGAGGTGGCGATCACGACTGCCGAGCGGTACCGGGTCCGGCCGATACTGAATCTCGCGCCATTCCAACCCCTCAACCCCGATGTCCTGGCCCTGTGCGATCCGATCGTGGTGAACGAGGCTGAAGCGACCGCGCTCGTCGGATGGTCGGTGCACGATCACGAGAGTGCGTTGCGTGCTCTCGAAGAGCTCAGAGAGCGCTCACGATCGATCGTGATCACGCTTGGTGCGGGAGGCGCCTACTGGGCAGATCGCGAGTCATCCGGACACATTCCTGCGCCCAAGGTTGAGACCATCGTCGACACCACGGGCGCGGGGGATGCCTTCGTCGGCGCGCTCGCGACGGTTCTGGCCCAGCACGGCACCCTCGAAGAAGCCGTTGACCTTGGCGTTCGGGCGGGCTCATTCTCTGTGACGAGCCCGGGAGCGCAATCGTCGTACGCGGTACCGTCCGACTTGAGCACGGAGTCGGTTGTTCGCTAATTTCATCCGGCATTGACGGGCAGGAGAAGGAGGGACGATGGCGGTCACCCGATCTGACGTAGCGCGGGCTGCTGGGGTATCCCCTGCTGTCGTCAGCTACGTGATCAACAATGGGCCCCGACCGGTTTCGACAGGAATGCGTATCCGAGTCGAATTGGCTATCGCCGACTTGGGGTACCGACCGAACACCATCGCCAGTGCCCTGCGGGGGGGATCTAGCCGCTCGATTGGGCTCCTGACTCCCGGACTCGGTAGCCCTCAACATGCCGAGTTCGCCGAGGCTCTCGAGAAGCAGCTCGCCTCCAGTGATTACCTTATGATCACCGGATCAACCGGGCACGATCGTGCCCAAGAACGCCGGCAGCTCCGCATGTTCGTCGAACGTCGCGTCGATGCGCTGGTGTTCGCGCCCGGCATGACCGTGTCGACTCGGGCGATTACCGGTATCGATGACATTCCCGTGTTGATCGTCGACGATCTTCCGTTTCGGGCCGACGCGTCCGGCATCCGTATCGAAGATTCGCTAGACGCGACCTACGCAGTTCAGCATTTGCAGAGCCACGGGCACAGTCTCATCGGATGCATTTGCGGCCCGGGCAATCGGCGGTCGGGGGAGGGCCCAGCGCTCGGTTGGCGTCAGGCTCAGCAGGCCGCGCGTGCCCCCAACGGTCAGGAGTTGGTGGCCCACGCCGAGGACTCTGAGGCAGGGGGCTATGCGGCGGCGCTGCAATTGCTCAGCGGTCACGGTCGGGTCAGCAACGTACACCGGCGGGTTCCCACCGCGCTCTTCGTGGCATCAGACACTCAAGCGATTGGCGCCATCTCCGCGTGCTATGAGCTGGGATTGCGCTTTCCCGAAGATATTGCAGTTGTTTCCCTGGGCGGCACGCGCCTTGCCAGCTACTTCAACCCGCCGATCACGAGCATGCGGCGAGATACCGACCTGATCGCACAGGTAGCGATCGAGCACCTGCTCGCCCGCATCAAGAACCCGTCGGTGCCGCCCGTTCACGTTGCGCTTCGCGGCAATCTCGTGGTTGGCCACAGCTGTGGCTGCTAGCTGGCAGGAAGGAACTCAGCCATGACCGATGACCACCTCGAACCGCTCCACACTTCGCGTTGGTGGGAGACTGCTGCGGGCATTACGCGGCCGAGACTCAAGGTCTCTGGATGGACGCTTGCTGACCTGATCGGTGACCTCGACGAAATTCAGCGACTCGGTTTCGATGGTGTCGAGGTGTTCGCGCCCTACGAGGGGGGTGTCGCTTATTGGGGGCTCGATGCGCTCGATTTCTGCAGCATCGACCCGGCAATCGGCACGATGGATGACTACCTCACGCTCGTGCGAGAGGCGCACGGGCGGGGAATCGCCATCATCCCGTTCCTGAATCTCGGATACGTGCACCAGCAGTACCCGGCGTTCTTGCGAGCGTGCGACGACATCGCTGCCGGGCGCACCACCGCAGATACCCGCCTCTTCTTGTGGAGCACAGATGCAACCGTCGGCGTTGGGCCCGAGCCTGACGAGCACTTCCTCCAGGACAATGACGGCCGCTGGGAGTTCAGCGAACGCGCGGGTCAGTACTACTGGGTCAAGTGGATGGGGGAAGACGGCACGATGGCCCTTCCCCAATTGAACTGGGCCGACCCCGGGTGGCGCCGAGAAGCTGGCGAGGTCATCGACTTCTGGCTCGCAACCGGCGCCGATGGGGTGGTCGTCGATGCCGTTAACTGGTATGTCGGGTGTGACTGGCCGACGGCGAAGTCGACGATGGCAGCACGGGTGCCGGCCGGCGTCTTCACCCATCCCGAAGGCGCAGGTGGATTCTCAGACGACCCGGTTCGATGGATAGTTGACGGGGGCTTCACCATGCTCATGGACTACGGCCTGAAGGTGTGGTGGGACGACCTCGATGTCGTGAGAGACGCAGTGCTCTCGGGCGATCCTGCTCCGATTGAGGCCGCGCTCCGTAGCTTTCGCGACCCAGTGGTCGAGGCGGGCGGCACCTGTTTCATCAACCCGCCCCGAATGTCGTCGCATCCACCGGCGCTGCAGCGACTTGCGTCGGCCGTCGTTGCCACGGCGGGCGAACTCTACTTCGACGCGTTTGGCATACAGACGATGACCGACGAGCACAAGCAGATTGTTCAGGAGATGCTCCATCTTCGCCGCGAGCATCCAGAACTCACCGCGAACGGATCTCGGCTGAATGTTGCTACCTTCGACCCGTCAGTCTGGGCGTTCATTCGCAGTTCTGGGTCGGGCCACGTGCTCGTCGTGCTGAACTTCGCGTCAACCAGTTCCGTTGTGCAGTTGGCTCTGCCGGAGGGTCACGCGACCGTCGACGGCTCGCCGACCGTGGAGCTGTCGCTGACGGGGCATGACGTCACTGTGCTGCGGCTTCGCCGCTCACCTGTGCACTCGAGCTAGGCCGGGAGTTCGACCGGCTGCAGGGTCGCGATCTTGGGGCTTCGATTGTCTCCGGATGACCGTCCCGTCAGCCTGCGCCCGATCCACGGCAGCACGTACTCGCGCCAGTAGGCCGACGTTCTGGGTCGGGC
>JANOED010000104.1:0-1950 GCA_031413035.1 Leifsonia sp.
GCGAGCGCAATCTCGGCAACGGCTTGACCGGCATAGTCAGACCTCCTGGCACCGCGCAGCTCATCGGTTGTGTATGTGTTGAAGTCGCAGTAGCCACAGCGCACGCGACAGAACGGCACGTGCAGGTAGACCCCGAAGTCACGCAACTGAGAATCCAGTGCGACCGAAGCGGGGAGCGCTCCGTCGAGGGGCGCCGGGTCAGCTAGCGGGAGCGCGGCGGGCGCCATCAGCGGCTATCCAGTCTGAAGATTCGGATCTCACGGCGCGCGGTCTTCTCGTACTCGCGGTAATGCGGCCACTGAACCTCCAGCTCGGGCCACAGCGTGTCTGCCTCCGCATGAGAGAGCAGCGTCGCGCGCACGGGCAGCAGCCGGCCTCGGTAGTGGATTTCGGCATCCGGATTCGCGATGAGGTTGCCGCTCCACGCTGGGTGCCGCTCAAGCCCGAAATTGCTTCCGACGATGTACCAGACTCCGCCGGGCCGCGGGAAGCACATCAACGGAGTCTCGCGCCTGAGCCCAGACTGTGCGCCGGTCGAGTAGAGCATGAGCGACGGGACCAGCGGCGCGCTCAGTTTGAGGCGACCCCCGGATACATGGAACAGTGCCCGATCGAGCGGGGTGATTATCGGGCCGACGATGTGGCGAATAGGGCCTCGAAGGAAGGCCGATGTCGCGGAACGCACGGCACGGTACATCCCCACAGTCTTCCATTGCACAGCGAGGCCGGGAGCGACTACCCGATCGGTACGGCGAGCGCCCTCAAGTAGCGTCGTGTTGTTACCGCCTGCCCGAGCCGCAAGATCGGGTAGAGCATCCACCACCAGCGCAAACTGGGTCGAGAGAATGCGCGTACGGTCAGCCACACCGAATCGTCGCTGCTCTGAGACACGATGAACGATTCCTCGCCGTCCTCGGGATGCCCGGGCAGTGTTCCATAGGCGAACCCCCGACGCTTCCGCTCCTCGATCAGGTACAGCACACGCACGGGCGCTTTCAGTGCCAGCGGACCCACAATCGGCACGCTCAGAACCGCTGTATCGCCGGGGCGCAGGAACGGTGTGCCATCCGGGCCGAAGATAGTCTCGCCAGAGTGTGCTTCCTCTGGCCCGTCGGCCAGGCGAACCCGAAATCCGCTGCCTTTCTGGATCCCCCACGACATCGCCGAAGCGCACGCCCACTCAAAGCGAGCATCACCATGGCCGATCCGCGCCCGGCGCTCGATCGGACGATAGCCCTCCGGCGGGTAGCGCAATAGGTCGGCAGCCTGAGTCGCGCCCACGGCGCCGTACGTTACCGGCGTCTCCCAGAGTTCAGGCATCGGCCCAATCTACTTGAAGACTCTTCAGCCTCAGAACTCGAGCGCGTACAGGTCTCTCGAACCGGCGGTTGCCGCGCCCAGAAGACCACTGCAGGCCGGAAGCTGCTGCTCGGCGAAGAACCGTGCCATCACGAACTGCTCTTGCGCAGTCGCCGCGTCGAGCGGTGCCGCGGCCAGGGCCGAGCGCGCGAGCAACCAGGCGCAGGTCACGAGTCCCCACATACGCAGATACGGGGATGACCCGGAGAGCACCGCATTGGGGTCAGCGACACCGGTGCGCAGCATCCACGTCGTTGCCGCTTCAAGGGCGTCGAACTGCTTGGCGAGCTCGGCGCGTATCGACTCGAAGTCGCCGCCCGCGGCATCCAGATCACCGAGGATTCCGCGCATCTGGCCGATGAACTCCATCACGGATGCCCCGTCCCGCACGCCAAGCTTGCGCCCGACGAGGTCGGCCGCCTGAATGCCGTTCGTGCCCTCGTATATCGCGGCGATACGGATGTCGCGCACGTGCTGCGCCGCACCCGTCTCTTCGATGTAGCCCATGCCACCGTGCACTTGAAGGGCAATCGAGGTGAGCTCGTTTCCGACATCGGTGCCGAAGCTCTTGCAGATTGGGGTGAGCAGGCC
>JANOED010000105.1:0-1561 GCA_031413035.1 Leifsonia sp.
GCACATGTACTCGGCAACGAGGCCACCAACCAGCAGAAGCACGGCTCCCGCCAGCGTGGCCAACGCCATCGAGATGGAGCCTACCCCGGGCACGACCGCACGACCGAGGAGGTAGATCGTGATGCCGAGCGCGCCACCGGCAAGAAATGCGGCGGTCAGACTCGAGGCCTTGGCGAGCACAACGACGCGGGTCGCGTAGAACGGATCAACTCTCGCTCCGGGCACTCCGCGTGACACTCGCCGCACCGGCAGCGCCATGATCACAAGCAGCGCGCCGATCGCCGTGAGCGCGATCGCAAGGGTTACCGGCGGAATGATCACTGCCCGACCGGATGCCGCGAGCGCCGTCTCGAGCAACCAGCCGAGTACTGCGCCACCTAACGCCAGCAGCACGAGGTGCAGGGGCTTGGTGCGAGTCATGCCAGCGCCTCTGCGGGATACCTCGCGACGGTCTCACCCGTCGCAGCGAGCAACTCGTCGACGCGACCGGCACCGGGCAGCACCGCGTTCGGCTCGACGTCGAGCCAGGGCGCCAGCACGAAGGCGCGGTCCCGGGCTCGGGGGTGCGGAAGTGTCAGGTCGTCGCTATCGAGTTGCTGTTCGCCGAACGTCACGATGTCGATATCGAGGGTGCGGTCGCCCCAGCGTTCATCCCGCACGCGACCGTGAGCCCGCTCGATGCCGCCGAGCGCGGCAAGCAGTGCGTGGGGGGCGAGAGCCGAGCGGACTGCTACGACCGCGTTGAGGTAGGCCGGGGCATCCTGATCGACACCGTCGGGTTTGAGCGCCGGGGTCTCGACGATTCCAGATGCCCGCAACACCGTGACCCCGTCGAGCGCACCGATGTCGCGCACGGCCTCGCGCAGCGTCGACTCGCGGTCGCCGAGGTTGCTGCCGAGAGCGAGGACGGCGGGCGATTCACCGTGCAGACCCTCGACCATCACAGCCTGATCCCGCGCAGGCTCGACCATCACAGAGCGAACCCGACCGGCGTCATGCGGTCGGCGCGGCCGCGAGTGATGGTGACCGAGACGTCTTCGAACGGCACCAGAATCGGCGCGCTCGGCTTGTGCACCGTGACCCGTGTGAAGACGGCGAGCTGGTGCGCCAGCACGACGTCGGCGACCCGCTGGGCGACGGTCTCGATGAGGTCGACGGGATCCGTCTCGACCGCGATAACGATCTCCTCGGCGAGGTCGCCGTAGTGGATGGTCTTGTCGAGATCGTCGGTGGTCGCGGCATCCGCCAGCGGGAGATAGACGGTCACGTCGATCAGGAAGACCTGGCCGGTTCGGCGCTCCTGCTCAAGCACGCCATGAAACGCCGAGGCGCGCAGGCCGGTGAGGGTGATCTCGTCGTAGTCGTTCATCGCTGTGTCCATCCGTTCTGCCAGGAATCAACTATCTGCAACGCCGCGCGACTGCGCGCGACGTCGTGTACGCGAACGCCCCACACGCCGGCTTGTGCGGCGAGTGCGCTCACAATTGCTGTCGCCTCGTCTCGCTGGGCGGGCTGATCGCCCCACGGTGCGAGAAACCGCTTTCGCGAAGCCCCAACGAGC
>JANOED010000106.1:0-2688 GCA_031413035.1 Leifsonia sp.
GGCCCTGCACAGTAATCGTGATCGTCTCCCCGGCCTCGGCGCGAGCGACCACCTCACTGGCGTTCTGCTTCAGTTCCCTAATGCCCACGGACTCCATGACATTATGCTACCGGCGATGTAGAACATGAGCTACACCGAATCTGTGGAGGACTTTTGTGCCTACGACGGTTCGGATGCCGCCGCAGCAGCATCGGCAGCGGCCGTGCCCGCGCGGTTCTCGGCCACCCACCCTTCCATGTTGCGCTGGGGGGCGACGGTGATCGCGAGAGCTCCGGGCGGAACATCCTTGCGCACCACCGTGCCAGCACCGGTGTACGCACCGTCGCCAATCGTGACCGGAGCCACGAACACATTGTGCGAGCCGCTGCGCACGTGGTCACCGACGGTTGTGGCGCTCTTATTCACGCCGTCGTAGTTCGCGGTGATGGTTCCCGCGCCGATGTTCGAGCCCTCCCCCACCGTTGCGTCGCCGAGGTAGCTGAGGTGGGGAACCTTGCTGCCGGCGCCGATGGTGGAGTTCTTGGTCTCGACGAAGGTGCCGATCTTGCCCGACTCCCCGAGGTAGGTACCGGGGCGGAGGTAGGCGAACGGGCCGACAGTCGCGTTCTCGCCGATGACTGCCAGCGTGGCATCCGTTCGGGTGATCACGGCACCGGCGCCGACCTCGCAGTCGACCAGTGTGGTGTCGGGGCCGATCGTCGCACCCGCCTGCACGAGCGTGGCTCCCTTGAGCTGGGTGCCGGGCTTCAGCTGAACGTCTTCGGCGAGGGTGACGTCGGCGTCGATCCAGGTCGTCGCCGGGTCGTCGACCGTGACGCCCTCCAGCTGCCACCGCCGAACGATGAACTCATTCATGCGACGGGATGCCTCGGCCAACTGCACCCGATCGTTGACGCCCGCGACCCGCCAGCCGTCAGACACGGGCAGCGCGGAAACGCCGGACCCTGCCGCCCGCAACAGCCCCACCACGTCGGTGAGGTACTTCTCCCCTTGAGCGTTCGAGGTGCCGACGAGCGCGAGCTGGGTGCGCAGCGGGGCGATTCTGAAGACGTAGGTGCCCGAGTTGATCTCGGTGATGGCGCGTTCGTCGTCGCTGGCGTCGGCCTGCTCAACGATGCGGTCGACGTCGCCGGTTGCGCCGCGCACGATGCGCCCGTATCCGCTCGCGTCGTCGAGGATCGCCGAGAGGATGGTGGCGGCGGCGGCGGCCGCGCGGTGGGTGTCGAGGAGAGTGCGGAGAGTCGCGGCATCCAGCAGCGGAACATCGCCGGAGACAACAACGACGTCGCCGTCGAAGTCATCGGGCAGGGCTGCGATGGCGACCTCGACGGCACGGCCAGTGCCGGGGATCTCGTCTTGGTCGACGATGACCGCTCCGGGCATCAGGTCGGTGATTGTCTCAACGACGGCATCGCGCTCGTGGCGCACCACCGCGACGACGTGGCCCGGGGTGAGCTCGGCTGCGGTGGCAAGGACGTGGCCGATGAGGGAGCGCCCGGCGAGGGAGTGCAGCACCTTGGGTCGGGCAGACTTCATGCGGGTTCCCTGACCGGCGGCAAGCACGATCACGGCGAGGGAGAGGTCGGTCATACGGCTATTCTGCCGTCTTCGGGTCAACCGGTGGTCGAGCTTGTCGAGACCCTGCGACGCGCAGCAGCTGTTCAGGCGCGGTCATCAACGCCCGCCGCCACGGCGCGACTCCCTCGATCTCGATCTGCAGCGAGAAGCTCAGCACGGTGCGGATGAGCACGATGATCGCGAGCACGATCGCGTCAGTGAGCGACGGGGTCGACGTGACCGTGCGAACGAGATCGGCCGCGACGAGAATCTCGAGTCCGAGCAGAATTGAGAGTCCGATCGAGTTGCGCAGAGCCGTAAACGCGATGCGGCCATCCCGGTTGACAACGAGCGAACGGATGCTCAGCACTATCGCCACGAGAATACCGAGCACCATCGCTGATACGCCCAGAATCTCGAAGGCCGTTGTGACATCCTCGAAGAATTCGACCTTGGTCATAACTGACGAGGCTACCCGACCGAGGTGAGCCCGACGAGGCGTTCCGAGCCGTCATTGATCCAGTAGCAGGTCTGGAGGATCACGGACGCCACCATTCCGGCAGTTGCCCGTGCAGCGTTGTCGCCGGCGCGGGCGTCGCGGGAGTCGGTCACGACGTAGCTGCCGTCGAGGCCCGTACCCGTCAGGACCACGGTGTCGCCGAGCGCCATCTCGAGCACATCGCCTCCTCCGCAGTAGTTGTGAACGCCGACGATCGGAGCCGCTGCGCCGAGGTTCATGCGCACCCACAGGCACTGATCGATTTCGGCCTGATACCCGGTGGTGTCGATCTCGATCAGCCACGAGCTCGACCCGGTAACGGGCAGCGGAAGCGGCTGGGGCGCTGGCGCAGCGACCACCGGCTCAGGCAGGGTCGCGGGCGGTGTTTCCGCGGGAGCGACCGCTGTGGGCTGGGTAAGGGGCGGCTCGTCGGCCGGCGAGTACGTCTGGGCGGGGACGGCCGCGCTATCCGCCACCGCGAACTGCGACGGCGCGGGTGCAGCGCCCGCCAGCAACCCGAGTCCGACGGCGAGAGCCGTGGATGTCGCGACAATCGCCGTGACGCGGGCGAGCGTCATCCGTAGGCGGGCACGATGGTACCCGCGGAACGGATCGACGTCGCCGCTCATGGT
>JANOED010000107.1:0-10580 GCA_031413035.1 Leifsonia sp.
CACGTAAATGACGCCACCGCCTTGGGCGGCCTTGCTGAGCCCTACTTCGCTGCGATCGGCGACATCTGGAAGAACCGTACCTACCAGATCGCCGAAACGTTCGTGCTTGGCCTTTACCCGGCACCCCTCGCGTCGCAGGCGCTCGTGGATGCCACGACCACCTGGCTTGAGGCGAACCCCGACGTGCCGGCGCTACGCCGTCTCGTGGTGGAGAACCTCGCCGGCGTCGAGCGCGCCCTCAAGGCGCAGGCTCGGGATCGCGCGTAGGGGCATCCGTGGATTGGGCGACGTTCTGGCAGGAGTTCGACACCTTCGTCGGCTTCTGGCGAGTGCCGCTGCGTATCATCGCGATCATCCTCGGCGCGATCATCCTGCGCTTTATCCTGCTTCGCGTCATTCGTCGCGTGGTCAACCGTGTGGTAACCGGGGTTAAGAAGAAGCACAACGTCGATGACACCAGGGAGCTTGCCGCTTCCCCACTTGCTGCGGTTAGGGTTGTGCAGCGCACACGGTCGCTCGGGAGCGTTCTCAGCAATGCCACAACGGGTGTCATTGTGGGCATGGCGATCCTGCTGATCTTCAACGAGTTGGTGCCAGACGCAACGGGTGCCTTTGCATTGATTACCGCCGCGGTGGGTGCGGGTCTCGGTTTCGGCGCTCAAAACATCGTCAAGGATGTACTCAACGGCATCTTCATGGTGAGCGAAGACCAGCTGGGCATCGGTGACGTGGTCGACTTGGGCCTTGCGACGGGCGTGGTCGAAGACGTCGGAATCCGCATCACGCAGGTGCGCGACGTCAACGGAACACTCTGGTTCGTTCGCAACGGTGAGATTCTCCGTCTCGGCAACATGTCGCACGGGTGGGCCCGAGTCATCATCGACCTCGCACTGCCGTATGACTCCGATGTCGACGCGATCCAGGACAAGATTCTTGCGACCGCTGTCGAACTCTCCGAAGACAAGAATTGGCGCTACCGGATCATCGAGAAGCCCGCGCTGTGGGGCATCGAGTCGATCTCTGCCGAAGCGATCGTCGTGCGCGTCGTGGTCAAGACCCGCTCGTCTGCCAAGGACGACGTGGCGCGCGAACTTCGCGTGCGGCTCAAGCGCGCACTGGACGAGATGGGCGTCAAGCTGCCCTCGCTCAACTCGATCATGCTGTCAGGATTTGACGGCGCCGCAGGGTTGCGGAGCTCGAAGGCTCAGCGCCCCAAGCCCCGTACATCGAAATCGGACCCACAGTGAGCACCCCGCACGAACCCAACCCGGTAACGCTACGACTGAGTCAGGGCGGCGAAGCGGTGCAGGGCAACTTCTGGGAACAGGTAGGTGGACGAGCCACATTCGAGAAGCTCGTGAGGGCGTTCTACGACGGAATCCGCACCGACGAGGTGCTGTTACCGATGTATCCGGAGCAACCCGACCTCGAGGGTGCGATCCAACGCCTTACCGGCTTCCTCGAGCAGTACTGGGGTGGGCCCACGACGTATAGCGAGGAGCGCGGTCACCCACGACTTCGATTGCGCCACCAGGCATTCAAGGTCAATCCCGAAGCGCGGGACCGCTGGCTGAAACACATGCGCGCCGCCTTCGACGGCCTTGAGCTGTCACCACTGCACGGCGCGACTCTCTGGGCCTACCTCGACCGTGCAGCGCACGCGATGGTGAATACCTTCGAAGACTGACTAGGTGCTGCCGGCTGATAACGGCCAGAAGTCAACGCGCCAGTAGGGCTCGAGCGGCAGCACGGCCGGTGCGAACCGCGCCCTCCATGTATCCACAGACCCACTGGTCAGACCCGATAAGCCAAAACGGCGGTTCGTGCGTACCGTGTAGCGGCCCGACAGCGCTGAGGTCTCCCGGAGCCCAAGCGGTGATGTAGCCCTGAGTCCATGGATCGGCGAACCAGTCACGCACGAATACCGCCGAAGCATCAGCGGCCTCCGGGCCGAAGGCTGCCTCAAGCTCGCCCAACAACGCAGCTTGACGCAGCGCGGGAGGCATCGCGGCGTACGGTCCAAGTCGGTCGACGGGAACGAGCGCCGAAAGCGCACCGTCGCCCTGCACCCACGTTCCCCCAAGCAGCGTGTGCTCGAAGTAGCCGGTGCCGTTCTGGCCATTGGCCTCCCAGAACGACGAGTCATAGACGGTAACGAACTTCGCAGCGGGTGCGTGCTGGCGTCGCGTGGCCGCCCTCAGGTAGGCATCGCTGACTCCCGAAATACGCAGTGTGCGCAGTGGTCCAGCCGGAAGCGAGCAGATGACATCGGCTGCGGTAAAGCGCTCACCGGTGGCGAGAACCACCGCTGCGCCGGTCGCGATCACCTCAATCTGCGACACCGCGCTGCCGTAGCGGATGCGATACCCCAGTTGTTCGGCCATCCGCAGCGCGACCGTCGCGGAGCCCTCAAGAACCTTCGAGCTCTCCCACGCGTCATAGTCGTAGAAGCCGAGCGCTCCCGCCGTGGCCTCCTTGCGAAGATCGGCCAGCAGTGATCGGCGCTCGATGGAGGGGTCGGCCAACGCCAGGGTTCTCAATTCCATTGCGCGTAATACTGCGGGCGTCGCTCCCTCGGATCGCAGCCAGGCTGCGACGGAGATGCGGTCGAGTGCGACGGCGTCCGGATGCGCCAACGGGTCATCGGGGTCGACCGTAGCGGCGAGAGCAGCGAACTTCTGCTCAAGGTCGTTGTGGATGACTCGGTCGGCAGCGAGCATCCACGGCATCTCGTCACCGAGCACGCGCTCGTCACCGACTAACCATGTCGACTCCCCAGGGATTCCGGTGAAGCTCGGTACGATCGTCAACCCGAGCTCGGCGACCAGTTCGCGATATGAGGTGTGCGACTCGCCGATGACCTCCCCGCCCAGCTGCACGAGTCGTCCGTCGGCCACGGTTGCCTGCTCGACCCGGCCCCCGGCACGAGCTCGCGCTTCGAGCACGATGACATCGGCGCCAACCGCGGCCAGATCTCGCGCCGCGCTCAGGCCAGACAGCCCTGCCCCCACAACCACCACGTCGTGCGCGCTCACACCAACCGCCTTCCCCTCATGCCCGCTTCGTCATCCGCGGAGCCGTTCCCCGCGCGGGTCGTAGAACGGCCGCCGTGATACGGTCGCGCTCTGGCGCGCGCCCCTGCATTCGACGGTGAACGTACTCGCCAGGTCGATGCCCGGGTTGATGGCGGCGATGCCGACAGCGCGGCCGAGCGTGTGGCCATAGCTTCCGCTCGTCATCCGCCCCACCGCGACCCCGTCAGCGAAGACCGTCTCGTCATGCACGAAAACGGGCTCAGGATCGTCGAGGGTTACGTATACCGTCCTGTGTCGCGGCGACGCCTGGTCGAGTACCGCCAGGGCGTCCCGCCCGGTGAAGCCGCCAGGCTTATCGAGAGCGACCGTGAACGCGAGCCCGGCCGAGTAGGGGTCGTCGGCTGCACCGATGTCGTGACCGAGATGCCGATAGCCCTTCTCGCTGCGCAGCGAGTCGAGGGCGTGGTACCCAGCCAGACGCAAACCGAGATCCTGCCCCGCCTGCCACAACGCGTCGAAGACGTTGACCGCGAGATCAGCCGACGGGTAGAGCTCATAACCCAACTCGCCAACGAAGCTGATTCGCAGGCTGAAGGCGAAGCCGTCGGCCACCTCGACTTCGCGCCCCCGGGTGTACGGTTGCGCTGTATCCGACCAGTCGTCCGGAGAGACACGTGCCATCAGCTCGCGGCTGAGTGGACCCATCACCCCGATTGTCGCAAACGTCGCCGTTACATCGACAACGGCCGCGGCGTGACCACGTGCCGCTCGACGCAGCAGCCAGAGTGACTTGGCGTGGCTGGTCGACGGCGTTACAACCAAGAACCGGTCAGCGGCAAGGCGAGTGACGGTGCCGTCGAGCTCGATGCCGCCGTTGCGGTTGAGAAACAGGGTGTAGACGGCCTGCCCCACCTCCACGTCAACGGAGTTGGTCGTCGCGTGCTCAACGACGGCGAAGGCATCTGACCCCACGATTTCGAACTTCGCGAACGGGCTCAAGTCGAACAGGGCGACACCCTCCCGCGCGGCGCGGTGCTCGACCGCGACCTGCTCGAACCAGCCCGGGCGACCGTAGCTGTAGCCCTCGTCGGCGGTCGGCCCGCCGTACCAGTTCGCGCGTTCTCCCCCGTTGATCTCGCCGAAGCGCGCGCCGAGCTCGGCTAGACGCGCGTGTAAGGGCGTGCGACGAACGTTTCGCGCAGTCTGAGACTGGTAGTGCGGCCAGTGCATCGCGTATAGCCGTCCGAGGCTCTCGGTGGTTCGGGCATGCAGATAGCGCCGGTTGCTCTGGTGCCGCGAAAACCGCTGCACGTCGACCGCGGCCGAGTCAAACTGCGGCGACCCGGCGACGATCCACCGGGCAAGCTCACGTCCGATGCCCGGCGCGTAGATAATGCCCTGCGAGTTCAGACCAGCGGCCACGAACAACTGTTCGACCTCCGCGGTTTCGCCGAGCAGGAATGAGGTGTCGGGGGTGAAACTCTCGGGTGCGGTGAGGAACCGGTCGTAGCCGGCGGGGCCGAGTGCTGGCACGGTCTTCTCCGCCTGAGTGCGCACAGGTGCGAAGTGACCCCAATCATCGGCGAACGTCGCGAATCCTCCGGTCGCGATGTCGCCAACCGCGCGCGGTATGCCGTTCGGCTCGAAAGCACCGACGAGCAGGCGGCCAGCCTCGTGGCGAATGTAGTAGCTGTTGTCGACGTCGCGCAGCACGGGCAGCGCCGTGACGGCTCCATCGATCGGGTTCGACCGAACGTGCACGTGCTCGGCCGCGTATAGCGGTAGGGCGGCGCCTACCGTGGCGGCGAGGTCGCGACTCCAGAGGCCACTGGCGATCACGACGCGGTCAGCGAGAACAGTGCCCCGCTCGGTGACGACGCCGGAGGCACGCCCGTTGTCCTGCAGAATCGACGCAACCGTGACACCTTCGCGGATGCTCACACCCGACGAGTGTGCGAGCTTCGCCATCGCGACGGCGGCGTAGCCGGGGTTGACGTGTCCGTCGTTCGGGAAGTGCAGGGCCGCAAGCACACCCTCCGTCGACGCGATCGGCCACAGGCGACCAACTTCAGCGGCCTCGACGATCTGCGCGTCGATCCCGCTCTGAACGGCAACATCTCGCGCGTACCACAGCTCATCGACCCGGCCCCCGGTGCGAGCGATGCTGAGCGAGCCGCACCGCTCGAGCGAGACATCTATCCCCGAGCGTTGCTGCAGTTCGCCGTAGAACTCCAGCCCGTACGACGACAATCCGGTCATGGCGGCAGACCCGCGCCCGCCAGCAACCAGCCCCGCCGCGTGCCAGGTGGTGCCGCTCGTGAGCACTGCACGTTCGAGCAGCAGCACATCCTCGATGCCCGCCTCGGCAAGGTGCAGGGCGATGCTCGAACCGATAATGCCGCCACCGACGATGATCGTTCCTACGCGTTCGGGCAGCGCGTCACTCGCTGCGGTCAGCCCTGAGGTGAAGACCCCAGCACTGAGCGATCGATCAAGCAGTCGGTCCATGGTCTCGAGCCTCGTAAACGCTGGCACGCCATTCGCGCAGTCTGTTCACTACATCAAATCGCTTGAACAGCCACGCGGTTACCGCGACGATGCCAGCGATCACCAGAATGCCTATCGCAGTCGCGTAAACCCGTCCGAGGACTTGCTCGAACACGAGTGCCGCGACGGCTGGCGGGATCTCCGCGGCAACCAGTTCGGCAATGACGACGGCCCTGCCAATGGCGAGACCGATCAGAAGCAGTGCCATTGTTGCTGCGACCCCTGCAGCCGAGAAGACAACACTGAACAGCCCCGCGCCCGCAACGAGACCGCCTGCCACGAGCAAGAGCAGGGCAATCCACGGCAACCACGACGCGACCGCGACTGCCCAAGCGTAGGCAACCTGAAGCTGACCCAATCCCTCTGACTTCGCGACGACTATTGTGCGATCAACTTCCGGGAGGTTCGCCGCGAACGTCAAGCCCTGCTCCACCAGCGCGGTCTTGGCTGCCTCAACAATTGGTCCAATTTGGATGCCAATGGTTCCCCCGTCAACCGTGATCGCTCCTGAACCGTCCGATTCGAGGGCGTTGATCACCTGAGTGTGGGTGACCCGTAACGCGCTCTCCCAGACATTCGCGAAAGCATCCGATGACACAAAGCGGTCGATGGTGCTTGCGACCAACTGTCGGATAGCACCGTTTACGACACCCTCAAGCGCGCTCAGCCCCGTGGATGCCAGCGGCCCCAAGTCCTCGCCCAGACCGTCGAACACTGGCCCGGTGATCGCGGGCAGGTCGACACGCTCATCGATCGCTTCGGTCACCGTATCGGCAACTAACTTCTGAACCTCGGGATCCTGGGCGAGCGGGGCAAAGGTGGCGACGAAGGCGTCGGTATCGGTGAGTTCGGTAACTGCCCAGTTGCTGACCAGTGCGACGGGCGCAAGTATCGCGCCAAGGACGATGAGTGAGATGCCGACGCCGCGACGCCACCGCGGCGTTGACGTCTGCGCTGGGTTTTTCTCTTCTGTTGAGGTCACGACCATAAACTACGGCAACACCCAACCGACGGCACTACACGGCCTCAAGGATTACTGCTCCGCCCTGACCGCCCCCGCCGCAAATCCCGGCGGCACCCACGCTGCCGGAGCCGAGCCGGCTCAGCTGCAGTGCGAGGTGCCCGACAATCCGCGCGCCGGATGCACCGATCGGGTGGCCAAGGGCGATTGCTCCGCCGTTCGGGTTGACGATCGACGGGTCGACGCCGAGGAGCTCGGTGGAGTGCACAGCGACCGACGCGAACGCCTCGTTGATCTCCACAGCGGCGAGTTCGGGGACCGAACGGCCCGCGCGGCTTGCCGCGACCTCGATTGCCACGGCGGGCTGCGCGTGCAGAGAGACATCCGGACCGCTGACGAGGGCGTGCCCGATGATGCGGGCGATCCCGGTGATGCCCTTGCTTTTCGCCCACTCCTCGCTAACGATCACGAGAGCCGCGGCCCCATCGGAGATCTGCGACGCATTACCCGCGGTAACCGATCCGCCCTCTCGGAACGACGCCCTGAGCTTTGCCAGCAACTCCTGAGTAGTGTCTGCCCGCACTCCGTCATCGACGGCCACCGTGCTGGTCCCGGCGCGGGAGGTGATCTCCACCGGTACGATCTCGTCGTCGAACACGCCCGACGTAATGGCGGTGTTGAGCCGCTGGTGCGACTGTGCCGCCCACTCGTCTTGGCCTGCGCGCGTGAGGCCAAGTGACTCGTTGATGTGGTCGGTACTCAGGCCCATTGACCGTCGTTCGAAGGCATCCGTTAGGCCATCGACCTCGAGGGTGTCGATGAGCTCGATTGAGCCGAATCGCTTGCCCGATCGCGAGCCGGTCCACGCGTGGGGCGCGAGTGTCATTGACTCCTGACCGATCGCGAGAACCACGTCGGCCTCACCGGTAGCGATGAGCCTCGCGGCCTGAATGACGGCATCCATCCCCGAGATACAAACGACGTTGGTCGTTGCGGCTGGCGTGGTGAGGGCAATGCCAGCACCCACCGCCGACTGACGGGCCGGATTCTGGCCGGCCCCGCCTTGGAGCACTTGGCCCGCAATGACCATCTGAACGTCGCCGGGTGCAACTCCGGCACGTTGCAGGGCCGCCTCGGCAGCCCGGGCACCCAGCTCGGTCGCGGGAAGAGTCGCGAACTGGCCGTTGCTCTTGACGAACGGTGTGCGCGCATAGCCGACAATCACGGCGCTCATGCTGCACTCGTCTCAGCCACGACGAAGGCCGCCCCAGTCTTCTCGCGGAGCTCGTCTATCTCCACCCCGGGCGCCCGCTCGACCAATACCAGCCCGTCAGCGGTGACGTCAAAGACAGCGAGGTCGCTGATGATTCGATCTACCACCCCGGCGCCGGTGAGCGGTAGGGTGCACCGCTCAAGAATCTTCGACGAACCGTCCGGAGCGCAGTGGTCGGTCAGCACAACAATGCGCGGGGTACCCGCCACGAGATCCATGGCTCCGCCCATGCCTTTCACCAGCTTTCCTGGGATAGTCCAATTCGCGAGGTCGCCGTTCGCCGCCACCTGCAGCGCTCCCAGAACCGCGATGTCAACGTGCCCACCACGAATCATGCCGAACGAGGTTGCCGAATCGAAGAAGCTCGCTCCCGGCATGACTGTCACCGTCTGCTTGCCCGCATTAACGAGGTCAGCATCCTCTTCTCCTTCGAACGGAAAAGGGCCGATACCGAGCATGCCGTTCTCGCTCTGTAGTGTCACCGACACCCCATCGGGCAGGTGGTTGGCCACGAGCGTGGGGATGCCGATTCCGAGGTTGACGTACGCTCCGTCGTGCAGTTCGGATGCCGCGAGCGCGGCCATCTCGTCTCTGGTCCAAGCCATGGCAGCTGCTCCTAGTTCGCCGACTCGGCGCGCGGTCGAACCGTGCGCTGCTCGATCATTTTCTCGCGTGATGTGACGACAAGACGGTTGACGTAGACCCCCGGAGTCACGACTACGTCGGGGTCGAGGTAGTCGGTTTCGAGATACTCCTCGACCTCGGCGACGGTGAGGCGCCCTGCCGTCGCAACGAGCGGATTGAAGTTGCGGGCGGTGTATCGATAAACGAGGTTTCCCGCGCTATCGCCGCGATACGCGTGCACGAGGGCAACATCGGCGACGATGCCGCGCTCCAGTAGGTAGGTGCGCCCATCAAACTCTGCCGTGGGCTTGCCCTCAGCCACCGGGGTGCCGACCCCGGTTGGGGTGTAGAACGCGGGGATTCCTGCACCACCGGCGCGCAGGCGCTCGGCGAGCGTTCCCTGGGGCACAAACTCGACCTCAAGGTCACCAGCTAGGTAGCGCTGAGCGAAGAGCTTGTTCTCGCCGACGTAGCTCGAGAGAACCTTGCTCACTTGGTTGTTCTCGAGCAGGATCCCCAGGCTGATGCCATCGATCCCCATGTTGTTAGACACAATCGTCAGGTCGGTGACGCCGCTACTACGCACGACGTCGACTAGATCGGCAGGGATACCGCTCAGCCCGAACCCTCCGACCGCGATCGTCATCCCATCGAAGAGGGCACCTTCAAGCGCGCTGGCAGCATCGCTCCACAATTTGGCCATCGTTGCTTCCCTTTCGGCTACATCGCCGGTTCATGCTACCCAGCCATACCGTACTGCACGGCATACTGGCATCACCCCTGCCGAAGGAGACCGGATGCCGACCACCGAACCCTCGACCGCGATCGTGATCGGAGCAGGCCTAGCGGGGCTCGTCGCCGCCGCAGAGCTCGTGGCTGCTGGCAAGTCGGTCACGATCCTTGAGCAGGAACCAGAAGCGAGTTTCGGCGGTCAGGCGTGGTGGTCGTTCGGCGGACTCTTTCTCATCGATTCCCCCGAACAGCGACGGATGGGCATCCGTGATAGCTACGAGCTCGCCCGTCAAGACTGGTTCGGCAGTGCGGGTTTCGACCGGGCCGAAGACACGCGACCACGTGAATGGGCCGAGGCGTACCTCGAATTCGCCGCCGGCGAGAAGCGAGCGTGGTTGCGGGAGAGAGGGGTCAGCTTCTTCCCGGTGGTCGGCTGGGCCGAGCGTGGGGGCTATACCGCGACGGGACACGGCAACTCCGTGCCGCGCTTTCACATCACCTGGGGCACCGGGCCGGGGATTCTGGAACCGTTCATCAAGGCCGTTCGCGAAGGCGTTGATCGAGGCCTCGTGACGCTGAAATTTCGGCATCGCGTCGATGAACTGGTGGTCGAACGCGGTGCTGTGGTGGGCGCGCGGGGTTCAGTGCTCGCCCCTGACTCCGCCGAGCGAGGCGCCCCGAGCGGGCGCGAGGTGATTGGCGAGTTCGACTCGCGAGCGGCCAGCACCATCGTCACCAGTGGCGGTATCGGCGGTAATCATGACCTTGTTCGCGAACGTTGGCCGAAGCGCATGGGCTCCGCGCCCGAGCACTTACTGAGCGGTGTTCCCGCACACGTCGATGGCCGGATGCTTGCCATCAGCGAGAAGGCGGGCGCCCACCTCATCAATGGCGACCGCATGTGGCACTACGTGGAAGGCATCACGAACTACGCGCCCATCTGGCCGCACCACGGCATCCGGATCCTGCCCGGACCGTCAAGCGTCTGGCTGGATGCCACCGGCCGACGCCTCCCCGTTCCGCTGTTTCCGGGCTTCGACACTCTGGGCACACTCGAGCACATCGCGGCGACTGGGCACGAGTACTCCTGGTTCGTCACCACCCAAGCAATCATCGAGAAGGAGTTCGCACTCTCTGGGAGCGAGCAAAATCCCGACCTAACCGGCCGCAGCGTGCGCGAGCTTCTGAGGCAGCGACTCGGCAAGGGTGCGACCGAGCCCGTCGAGGCATTCAAGACCAAGGGCGAGGACTTCGTGGTTGCTCGAACACTCGACGAGTTGCTCGATGGTATGCAGGCGAAGTCGCCCGATGTCACGATCGACCGAGCTCGAGTGCGGCTCGAGGTCGAGGCGCGGGACCGTGAGCTCAGAAACCCCTTCACGAAGGATGCCCAGATCACGGCTGTGCG
>JANOED010000108.1:0-4358 GCA_031413035.1 Leifsonia sp.
TACCCGCTGGTCCGTGACCTTGCCGCCGATGGGGTTCCCATCACGGTGACCTGCGGGATCTTGGGCTTTACCCCTCAGGCCTACCGGAATCGGGCTGATCAACGAGCATCGGCTCACCGAGCACACCAGGCTCGCCGAAGGAATCTCGGGTGATCAGAACGGGCTGTTCGTCGGTGAGCCCCGCGGTGCGGTCGTCGGCGGCGAACTCGTCGATCTGGGGCTCGTCGGTGAGGTCACCGCCGTCGACCCGGCCGCGGTGTTGCTGGAGGTGGCGGCGGGGCGCATTCCGGTGATCTCGACTGTCGCGAACGGTCCCGACGGGCTGTTGAACGTCAACGCCGACTCTGCTGCGGCAGCGCTCGCCGTTGCGCTCAATGCGGCCAAGCTCGTGATCCTGACCGATGTCGCGGGACTCTACAGCGATTGGCCGAATCGCAACTCCCTCGTCTCGGTGATCACGACGACCGAGTTAGAAGCCCTGCTGCCGAGCCTCGAGTCGGGAATGATCCCCAAGATGAACGCGTGCCTCGACGCGGTTTCTGGCGGGGTCGCTAAGGCGGCAATCATCGACGGCCGCGAACCGCACTCGGTGTTGCTCGAGATCTTCACGCAACACGGTGTTGGCACGGAGGTGGTGCCGGCATGACGGTCCCTGAGGAGGCGGTCCCTGAGGCACTCGAAGGGTGGCGCGACGACTACTCGACCCTCATCATGAAATCTGCGGCGCTGCCGCCACGCGAGCTGGTGCGCGGCGAAGGCTGCTACGTCTGGGATGAGACGGGCACCAAGTACCTCGACTTCCTCGCCGGCATCGCCGTCAACGCTCTCGGCCACGCCCACCCTGTGCTGGTGGATGCCGTCAGCCGCCAGATCGCGACCGTCGCGCACGTCTCCAATTACTTCGCAAACCCGCCGCAACTCGAACTCGCCGCGAGGCTCACGCGGCTCACCGGCGGTGACCGGGTCTACTTCTGCAATTCCGGTGCCGAGGCGATTGAGGCGGCGATCAAGCTTGCGCGCCGAACCGGTCGCCCTCGGATCCTGTCACTCATCGACTCGTTCCACGGCCGTACCATGGGGTCCTTGTCGCTCACCGGAAAGCCGGTGCTGCGCGAACCGTTCGAGCCCCTACTGCCCAACGTCGAGCACATCGCGTCGACGATCGAGGCCCTCGAGGCCGCAATGGGCGCGGATGTCGCGGCTCTCGTCGTCGAGCCCATCAAGGGTGAGGCGGGCGTGATCGACCTTCCTCCCGGTTACCTCGCGGCGGCACGGGAGATCACCCGCAAGGCCGGCGCACTCCTGATCCTCGACGAGATCCAGACCGGTGCCGGCCGCACCGGCACCTGGTGGGCGTTCCAGCAGCACGGAATCATGCCCGACGCGATCGCGCTGGCGAAGGGCATCGGCGGGGGAGTGCCGATCGGCGCGCTCGTGACCTTTGGCGCGGCATCCGATCTGTTCACTGCCGGTCAGCACGGCAGCACCTACGGCGGCAACGCCCTAGCCACTGCTGCGTCGAATGCGGTGCTCGGGGAGATTGAGCGGGCCGACCTGGTCGGCAACGCCGCGCTCCGGGGCGACCAGCTGCGCGCGGCGATTCTAGGCCTGCCGCTGGTGGCCGAGGTCCGCGGCCGAGGCCTGCTCATCGGCGTCGGCCTCACCGAGCCGGTCGGGCTCGCCGTGGTCGCGAAGGCGCTCGAGCTTGGGCTCATCATCAACGCTCCGAACGACACGAGCATCCGTCTCGCGCCGCCGCTGATCGTCGGGGAGACCGAGATCGCCGAGTTCATAGCCAAGTTCACCGAGGCCCTGACGGCCGTGAGCACCGAGGTACAGCCATGACCCGCCACTTTCTGCGCGACGACGATCTGACTCAGGAAGAGCAGACCGCGATTCTCGATCTGGCCGAGGAGATGAAGCGCGACCGCTGGGGGCACACGCCGCTGGCCGGCCCGCAGACGGTCGCGGTGATCTTCGACAAGTCGTCGACCCGCACCCGGGTGTCGTTCGCCGTCGGCATCGCCGACCTCGGGGGAGTGCCCCTGATCATCTCCACCGCAAACAGCCAGCTCGGCGGCAAGGAGACCGCCTCCGACACTGCACGCGTTCTCGAGCGCCAGGTCGCAGCGATCGTCTGGCGCACCTACGCTCAAGCCGGACTCGTCGAGATGGCCGCAGACACCACCGTGCCGGTCATTAACGCGCTGAGTGACGAATTTCACCCGTGCCAACTGCTCGCCGACCTGCTGACCATACGTGAACACAAGGGCAGGCTCGCGGGGCTGACCCTCGCTTTCTTGGGTGATGGCGCCGACAACATGGTGCACTCGTACCTGCTCGCCGGGGCGACGGCGGGGATGCACGTGCGCATCGCCTGCCCCGCCGACTACATGCCCGAAGACCGGATCGTGGCTGACGCCGACGCCATCGCAGTTCAAACCGGCGGCTCGATCACGATCTACACCGACCCGCTCGAGGCGGTGGCGGGAGTCGATGTCGTCGTGACGGACACGTGGGTGTCGATGGGCAAGGAGGAGGAGAAGGCTGCGCGCGTGGCATCCCTCTCGCCGTACAAGGTTGACGCCGACCTGATGTCGCTCGCCAAGCCCGACGCAATCTTCTTGCACTGTTTGCCCGCCGACCGCGGCTACGAGGTGACCGGTGAGGTCATCGACGGACCGCAGAGCGTGATCTGGGACGAGGCGGAGAACCGCCTGCACGCTCAGAAGGCGCTGCTGGTCTGGCTGTTAGACCACGCTCGCTGAGGGCCCCCGGTCGGTGAGGCTCTCGAAGCGCCGCCCTCGAACCAATCCCTAGACTGAACACGACTTGAGAACAAGGAGCACCACACATGGCTGAACGCGTCGTCCTCGCCTACTCGGGCGGACTCGACACCTCCGTCGGCATCGGCTGGTTGAAAGATGCCACGGGCAAAGAGGTCGTCGCCCTCGCCGTTGACGTCGGCCAGGGCGGCGAAGACATGGATGACATCCGCCAGCGAGCGCTTGACTGCGGCGCCGTCGAATCGATTGTCGTCGACGCGAAGCACGAGTTCGCCGACGACTTCCTCATGCCCGCGCTCAAGGCCAACGCGCTTTACCAGAAGCGCTACCCGCTGGTCTCGGCCCTCAGCCGACCGGTTATCGCCAAGCACCTCGCGATCACCGCGAAGAAGCTCGGGGCCGATTCGGTGGCCCACGGATGCACGGGCAAGGGTAACGACCAGGTTCGGTTCGAGGCGGCCGTCGCCGCGCTAGCGCCCGAGCTCACGAGCATCGCGCCGGTGCGGGATCTTGCGCTCACCCGCGACAAAGCGATCATCTACGCGGAGGAGAACAACCTCCCGATTCGTCAGAGCGCCAAGAACCCGTACTCGATCGACAAGAACGTATGGGGTCGTGCGGTCGAGACCGGCTTCCTCGAAGACCCGTGGAATGCACCCATCGAGGACCTCTACGAGTACACGATGGATCCGACCGTAGCGAAGCCCGCCGACGAGGTCGTCATCTCGTTCACGGCGGGCATCCCGGTCGCGATCGACGGCGTCAGCTACTCGGCACTCGGAATTGTCGAGAAGATGAACGAGCTCGCGGGCAAGCACGGGGTCGGACGCATCGACGTTGTTGAGGACCGCCTCGTCGGCATCAAGAGCCGCGAGGTCTACGAGGCTCCAGGCGCCATCGCCCTGATCGAGGCGCACGAGGCGCTCGAGTCGCTCACCATGGAGCGCGACCTGAATCGCTACAAGCGCGGGGTCGAGTCGGAGTGGGCGAACTTGGTCTATGACGGTCTGTGGTACTCGGGACTCAAGCGCTCACTCGACGTGTTTATCGACGACACCCAGAAGTACGTGTCTGGCGACATCCGCCTCAAGCTCCAGGGGGGTCGCGCGGTCGTCACTGGTCAGCGCAGCGAGCAGAGCCTTTACGACTTCAGCCTCGCGACCTACGACACCGGCGACACCTTCGACCAGTCGCTGTCGAAGGGCTTCATCGAGATCTGGTCGCTGCCGTCGAAGATTTCGGCCCGCCGTGACCTCAAAGAATCCGCGGATTGAGTGCGGAAGGCGGATTGAGCTTGTCGAAATCTCACGACGATCTTCCGGCAACCGGTGACGGTGCCCTCTGGGGTGCCCGTTTCGCCAGTGGCCCGTCGCCCGAGCTCGCGCGGTTGAGCCGGTCGACACACTTCGATTGGCAGCTAGCGCGGTACGACATCGCCGGGTCGCACGCTCACGCCGTAGCCCTCGCAGCCGCGGGGTATCTCGACGGCGCCGAGGCCGCGGCGATGCGCTCCGGTCTCGATGAACTGCTGCGCCGCGTTGAGTCCGGTGAGCTCGTCGCTCGGCCTGAAGA
>JANOED010000109.1:0-3134 GCA_031413035.1 Leifsonia sp.
TCACTCAGCGATCTCGCCTACTCGGTCGGGTTCACCGCAGCCAACGGGCGCGCCTGCGAGGTTGCCGTTACTCAGTAGCTGAGGTCACTCCCGCGCGCTGCCGGCGAACTACCAGGGTGATGATCACGGCCGCTGCCGCGATCACGAGTATGACGAGCAGGATCACTAGCCAGTTCACGCCCGAGTCGGCCGGAGTCGGCTCCGGTGCATCCGTCGGGGTGAGTCTGATCGTGAGGTCGTCGACAGCGGCACCCTCGTAGTTGTAGACGAAACCGTCTGATTCCTCCTGCTCATAGCCGGTAGGCAGTTCCGTAATGACGACCCGGAGGTCACCCGTGGCCTTCACTTCCTCGAAGACGAAAACACCGTCCTTCGCCCTCGTCGACTGGAGCACCGTGTCGCCCTGTGTGAGTGTGATCTCGCCAGCGAACAGCAGGCCGTCTTCCCTGTCACTGGTGAGCACCACCGTGCCTGCGATCGAGTTGGTGGATACCACCGGCTTTGCGATGAGGAAGAGATTCTCGCCTTGCACGTTCTGGCCTGCGGTCAGGCTGACAGGGCGCTCATCAGTCGAGAAGTCCGGGGCGACCGCGTGGATGACCGCGTCACCAATCGGGACGGCACCGAGCGTGTACGCGCCGGCAGTGTCGGCATTCACCGGACCGTAGCCCTTGCCGCCCACGGTAGCGGTGACCGTCGCGCCGGGAATCGGGGTGGTGGTGCCTGCGACGTAGACGGTGCCGCTCACGCTGACCGTCGGAACCGGCGTCGGGGTGGGGGTCGGCGTCGGAGTGGGTGTGGGAGTCGGGGTGGGCGTCGGTGTGGGCGTCGGTGTTGGCGTCGGTGTCGGGCCGGTACCGGTCCAGATGCCGAGCACGTACGGCGCGTCGGCCGGCGGTTCCACCCAGTTGGCCATGTCGAGCTCCGTGATTACCGCGAGCGGGTCCATCGACCAGAAGTAGTCATTGAGCGGGGTTCCCGCGAGAGCGCTGAAGGTGTAGACCTCGCCGTCTGCGACCGAGACCTCAAGCTCGAAGCGCCCGTCATCGTCGGTTTCGAGCGTGCCGATCGGGCGCTGCGAGACTCCGTCGTCGACGTAGACCGTGACATCCAGTCCGGCGATGCCGACATCACCCGGGAGCCCTCCGCCGGAGACGCGCTCGGTCACCTGTCCTTCAAAGGTGACATCGCCATCACCCGGGTCAACGTCTGCGGCGACGCCAGAGATGGCGACCAGCGAGCCGAGTGCAAGCGTCGCGGCAGCGACCGTCGCCAGCCCGAGCCGTCGTAGCGGAGTGTGAAAGCGCATGGCGGATACCTTTTTCTTCTGTCAAGTGAAGCTCAGCGAACGGTCTCAAGGCCCAACTGTATGAGTTCATCGATCAGCTCGGTGTACGACATCCCACTGGCCTCCCAACATTTGGGGAACATTGAAATGGGGGTAAAGCCGGGCATCGTGTTGAGCTCGTTGATCACGAACCCTGCGTCGGTGAGGAAGAAGTCTGCACGCGCGAGCCCCGCTCCCCCAATGGCCTCGAAAGCGCGGGCGGCGAGATCCTGAAGCTGGGCGAGCTCGGCGGCCGTCAGTGCGGTGGGGCACACGAGGTCGATGCCGGGGGCATCCAAATATTTGGCTTCGAAGTCGTAGAAGTCGCGACCGGTGATGACAATCTCGCCGGCGAGCGACACGCGCGGTGCGCCCCCGTCGCGGCCGGCGAGCACACCGCACTCGATCTCGCGGCCGGTTATGGCCGACTCGACCAAAGCCTTGCTGTCTTCGGCGAGCGCCGTGGCCAATGCGGCGGGCAGCTCGGCGGCACTTGTCGCTCGGGTGACCCCCACGCTCGACCCCGCCCGGGCAGGCTTGACAAACACCGGCCAGCCCAGCGGCTCAACCCGAGCAGCAACCGCGGAAGGGTTTGATGCCCAGTCACGCGCGGTTACTGTGACTCCCGGAGCCACCGGGATTCCCGCCGCCGCAAACGCGATCTTGGCGAAGTGCTTGTCCATGCCCAGGGCGCTGGCGAGCACGCCGTCGCCCACGTAGGGCAGGCCCAAGAGCTCGAGGAGTCCCTGCACGGTTCCGTCTTCGCCGAACGGCCCGTGCAGGATGGGGAAAACCACGGCGACGTCGCCCAGCGAGCGAGTCTGACCCGTTGCATCCGTCACCGTGAACTCTCGCGACACCGCCGACTCGGGAAAGTGCACGCGCGTGCCGTTGTCGACGACCTCGGGCATCGCCGACGGATTGAGTACGAACTGCGCCGCGTCGTCGCGCTGCAGCGTGAAGCGGCCATCTCGGGTGATGCCGATCGGCAGAACGTCGTACTTCGTGCGATCGATGGCGGCCAGCACACCCCCGGCGGTCGCACAGCTGATGGCGTGTTCCGACGACCGACCGCCAAACAGCAGGGCGACTGTCAGGCGAGCCATTACTCTCCTTGCGGGCGGTCGTCGGTCGTCAGGTGCGGGGCGATGTCTTTGGGGTCAAGCGTACCGGCGAGCACCTCGGCGACTTGGCTAACGATGGGCATGTCCACTCCCTTCGCGAGCGCGAGCTCGAGAACGGGAGCGACCGACGACAGTCCTTCCGCGGTCTGGTTCATCTGCTTGATGACCTCGGAGTAGCTGTAGCCCTGACCCAGCAGACGACCGGCGGTGTTGTTGCGTGAAAGCGACGACTCGCACGTCGCGATGAGGTCACCGAGACCCGCAAGCCCGGCGAGCGTTTCGGCCCGACCCCCGTACGCGACCGCGAAGTCGGTCATCTCGGCGAGGCCGCGGGTGATGATCGACGCCTTGGTGTTTTCGCCGTAGCCCACGCCGTCGACGATGCCGATCGCTACGGCGATGAGGTTCTTGAGCACCCCGCCGAACTCGGTGCCAATGACATCCGTGTTGACAAACGACCTGAAGTAGGGGTTTGTCGCAGTGCTCGCGACCAGTGTCGCCGTGGTCAGGCTCTCGCTCGAGACAACGGCTGCCGTCGGCTGCTCCTTCGCAATCTCCAAGGCTAGGTTCGGTCCGGATGCCACGGCAACCCGATCCCCGTCGAGCTTCAGCTCTTGGCGAATCACCTGGCTCATCCGCGCGCCGGTGCCCTTCTCCACGCCCTTCATCAACGAGACGACCAG
>JANOED010000110.1:0-2498 GCA_031413035.1 Leifsonia sp.
GGCGTAAACGGACCGAAATCGGCCCGCGACTGCTCGTCGTTGGAGAAGCTAATGATTGTCGTCGTGCGGCCGTGGAAGTTGCCATCGGCCACGATGATTGTCGCCTTGCCGGCCTCCACACCCTTCACGCGGTAACCCCACGCGCGCGCCACCTTGATCGCCGACTCGATTGCCTCGGCACCCGTGTTCATGGGCAGAACCATGTCTTTGTGGGCGAGCGCGGCGAGCGCCTCAGCAAACGGACCCAGTTGGTCGTTGTGGAACGCGCGACTGGTCAGCGTGACCCGATCGAGCTGCGCTTTTGCCGCAGCCACGAGCTCAGGATGCCCGTGGCCAAAGTTCACCGCCGAGTACGCGGCGAGGCAGTCGAGGTAGCGTCGACCCTCTACATCGACGACCCACGCGCCGGCTGCCGCGGACACCACGATGGGCAGCGGGTGGTAGTTGTGCGCGAGATGCTCGTCCTCACGGGCGATGAGGGTCTCGGCCGACTCGACCCCAAGCTTCTTTAGCGGCGCAGCTCCAGCGTGCAGCACTTGACACCCCCTCCGCCGAGGAGCAGCTCAGAGAGATCGACGCCGATTGGGTTGTAGCCGCGCTCGCGCAGTTGGCGTTCGAAGTCGGTTGCCCGACTCGCGATGACCACGTTGTAGCCATCGCTGAACGAGTTGAGGCCGAGCACCGCGGCATCCTCCTCGGTGACGATGACCGCGTCGGGGTAGCGGGTGCGGAGTTTGACGAGGGATGCCTCGTCAAAGGCGCTCGGGAGGTACGCAATGGCTGCCTGCCCTGAGCCGGTCGAAGGGTCATCCAGAACCGCAATGGCGGTATCGAGATGGTAGAAGCTCGGGTTGATGAGGTTGAGCGACACGACCTCGCGACCATAGATGGCGGCGACCTCGGCGTGGCTCTCGGTTGCGGTGCGGAAGCCGGTGCCCGCGAGAATCACGTCGCCGACGAGCAGGAAGTCTCCCTCGCCCTCGTTGATCTGCTCAGGTTCGCGAACGTCGAAGCCGGCGTCGCGGAACCAGTCCATGTACGCCGGACCCTCGGGTTGACGCTCGGCGTACGTGAACTTCGCCCCGTAGGCGATGCCATCGATCACGAAGCCACCGTTGGCCGCGTAGACCATGTCGGGTAGACCCGCGATGGGGTCAATGAGGTGCACCTCGAACCCGAGGTCGACATAGATGCGGTGAAGCACGTCCCACTGCACGACGGCGAGATTCGTGTCGGTCGGGTCTTCGGGGTGCATCCACGGGTTGATGCGGTAGCTGACGGTGAAGTGCTCGGGTCGGCACATGAGCACGGTGCGGTGGTGCGCGGTACGGGCTTGCACGGCCGGTGCGGGATCGGTCATTGTCATCGTCCCAGTGTTTCACGCACCTATCCGCAATGTCAGAGCTTGAAGCGCACCGAAGCTGCGTCTGACACTAGGCCAACACAACAAATCACCATAAGATGCACCAATGGACAGTCTCGACTACGGGATCATCGACCTCCTGCGCCTCAATTCCCGCGCCGGCTACGGCGACATCGGCGAGGTCATTGGGCTGTCGGCGTCGGCCGTCAAGCGTCGCGTTGACCGGTTGGTGTCTGACGGCGTGATCCGGAGCTTCACGATTCAGGTTGATCCGGCGGTAGACGGAATGGGCACCGAGGCATACGTCGAGCTCTTTTGCCGGGGCACCGTCGCCCCGGAGGAGCTGAAGCGCATCCTCTCAGCCGTTCCCGAAGTCGTGGATGCCGGAACGGTGACCGGGTCTGCCGACGCGATCGTACACATGCGCTCGCGCGACATCCCGTCGCTGGAGATCGCGCTCGAGAAGGTGCGGATTGCCCCCAACGTCGATCACACCCGCAGCGCGATCGTGCTGTCGCGCCTGATTCACCGGAGCCACGATTGAGCCCTTTCACCGTTGATCACGAGTCGCCGGTCACGCTCTACGAACAGCTCATGTCGCAGTTTCGCGAGCAGGTCGCTGCCAGCACGCTGATCGCTGGCACGAAACTGCCCACAGTTCGCGCGCTGGCGACCGAGCTCGCCGTCGCGCCCTACACAGTTGCACGGGTCTACCGCGCCCTCGAAGCCGACGGTTTCGTCGAGACCCGCGGGCGCAACGGCACCGTCGTCAGTGCCCGGGACGACACGACGCAGTCGCTGTTACAGCTCGCCGCGAGCGAGTATGCGGCGCGCGCCCGGGAGCTCGGCATCGACTCGGCCGAGGCGCTAGGGTACGTGCGGGCGGCGCTGGGCTAGCACCCGAGCTTCAGCCCCGCTGGTTCAGGATGCGCCGCGCCTGCCTCAGCACTGGCTCATCCACCATGCGCCCCTCGAACGCGAACACACCGGGCGAACTCGTCGCCGCAGCGAGCACTCGCTCAGCCCAGGAGACGGCGTCGGGCGTCGGACGGTAAGCCTCCCGCACGGTTTCGACCTGCGACGGGTGGATACACGCGGTGCCCACAAAGCCCGAGGCCGCGGCATCCTCCGCCTC